>JADILX010000006.1 GCA_017695025.1 Candidatus Cryptobacteroides excrementavium | reverse complement strand
GTATTTGTACTGTCTTCATGGAAAACAATGCCTCTGGCCCTCACAAATCCCTCGATCTGTCTCCTCGTAAACTTGAGCATGGGCCTGACAAGCGCGACAGAGGAAGAAGCATGAGGAACAGAAGAAAGAGGCTTCATGCCGGTAATCCCCCTGATGCCAGTACCCCGCAGAAGGTTCAGCATAAGGGTCTCGACATTGTCGTTTGCATTGTGCGCAACAGCGACAGAAGAAAATCCTTCTTCCTCCACAAGGGAAGCAAACCACCTGTAGCGCAACTTTCTCGCAGCCATCTCTATGCTCAGCCCTTCAGACTTCGCATATGAGGCCGTGTCAAAATCCGTGCAGAAAAACTTTTTCCCGTTCCTTTCAGCCCATCCGCGCACCAGTGCCTCATCAGAATCACTTTCGTCTCCACGGAGATGGAAATTACAGTGCGCGACAGCAAAATCAGTAAATGTAAGTGAATGCAGAAACAGTTCCGCCATACACATGGAGTCAATCCCTCCGCTGACAGCCAGCAGCACCGGCTTTTCCATTATTGCCGGACATCTGGCAGCCAGATCCGAGAGTATGGCGTCAAATCTCCTCTGCATCAGGAATTCTTTGATGCGAACGTATATACGAACCCGAATGAAAGAGACTCCTTGAACTGTATCCTCTGTTTCCCCGGTTTGCCGGCTTTGAGTTCGGCCGGAGTCTGTATGATCACATTGTCGTCATATATGAGATTGGTCATGACCGTGAACGAAAAGAACTTGGCCACTTTCCAGTCAATCCTGTTATCCCAGTTGACACGGAGATTCTGCGGCTTGTCAAGGTAGTCCGAGAAGAGCACCACCTGTGATGAAAAGGCAAAGTTGTCGTTGACATTTACCTTAAAATCAACCTTCAGCTGGGCACCGAACTCGAATTTGGCTGCCTTGTAGACATCCCCGCGAATATTACCGTCTGAGTCAGTAGGCAGGTCGGCCTCATCCGTGCCTTCCCATTGCTTTTTCAATGGCTGCCCATAGGCTTTCCTGAGGTACGGGTCATCCACTATCACAAAACCTCCCGTAAGAGGGGCGAAGTTGACAGTAAGCCATTTGAGAGGCTTGTAGTCAAGACCGAGCGCCAGATTGGTATAGGCCGGGGAAAGGAATCCTGACTTCAGGACCCTTGCCGCACGCCAGTCCGCTGCATCATAGTCCTCTCCGTCAGGCAGGGTGCTTCCGTCTGCCTTCTGTGTAGGAGTCGGAAAGTCGTATGTATTCGAGAACTGGGATCTGAAACTGAAGTTTGCAGAATAGTAGAGGTTCTTGGTAGCCTGATAGCCCCATTTGCTCTCGAGATATATCCTGTCATCAGACTTCTGCAATATCGGCTTGTCTGCAGAATAAAGGAAACCATAGTCAAGTTGAAGCCTGTTGTTCCAGAACATCTCCCCCTTGGCATAATTGGCATTGGCGTCTATAAATGTCTTAAGGGACACCGTGTTGTATCCGCCGGCCGCCCAGTTGGTCAGGGAAGTCTGCCCGAGGTCTAGTTTTGTCTGCAGCGATGTCTTCCAGTACTTTGCAGCAGGTTCCTTTGCCTTTTCAGGCTCCGGAGCCTTGTCTATTGCCACGGCTGCATCAGCGGCAACTTTCTGTACATCTACAAGTTCTTCCTGGGCATATGACATTGTAGCCAAGACTGTGGCAAAAAAAGCCAGAATGATTTTTTTTGTCATGACAACGAATATCTTTTCATGTTAAACGTCAGAATCCGACAACCGGAATGGCGCTTCCGGTCAATATGAACGGGCGAAAAGCACCCTTCTGTGTGACGGCCGGCCGGAATATATGCATTTACCCTCCTCCTCGCACACTGCACTGTCCAGAGGAATGCACCTGATGGTAGCCTTTGTCTCCTCCTTTATCCGCTCTTCGGTCTCGGCTGTACCGTCCCAATGGCACAGGAGGAAGCCGCCGCACTCTATCTTCTCCTTGAAATCATCCCACGTATCCACCTTGATTATATTTTCATCCCTGAACTTCAAGGCCTTTGCATAGATATTATCCTGAATTTCCACAAGAAGATCCTCTATCCTCTTCCCGAGTCCTTCCTGAGGCACAGACATCTTCTCTAGAGTATCCCTGCGGGCAAGTTCGACCTCTCCGTTCTGCAGGTCACGCGGACCTATTGCAATACGTACAGGCACTCCCTTAAGTTCCCATTCCGCAAACTTGAATCCTGGGCGGAGAGTATCCCTGTCGTCAATCTTCACCGTATGTCCATGGGCCTCGAGTTCTTTTCTGAGTTCATCCATCTTCTCCAGAATGGCTGTCCTTTCAGCATCGCTCTTATAGATAGGCACCATCACTACCTGTATAGGAGCCAGCCTTGGAGGGAGGACGAGTCCATTGTCATCTCCATGGGCCATGACAAGGGCGCCCATAAGACGTGTGGACACACCCCAGGATGTAGCCCAGACATACTCCTGCTTCCCTTCCCTTGTAGTATACTGTACATCAAACGCCTTCGCAAAATTCTGTCCGAGGAAATGTGATGTCCCGGCCTGAAGGGCCTTTCCATCCTGCATCAGAGCCTCTATACACAGGGTATCAAGCGCCCCCGCAAACCTCTCGTTCGGGCTCTTATGGCCGACAACGACAGGGAGGGCAAGGGTGTTCCTGGCAAAATCAGCGTACACGTTGATCATCTTCATTGCCTCTGCCTCCGCTTCCTCACGGGTAGCATGAGCAGTATGGCCTTCCTGCCAGAGAAACTCAGCGGTCCGCAGGAAAAGCCTTGTGCGCATTTCCCATCTCACCACATTTGCCCACTGGTTGCAAAGTATAGGGAGGTCTCTCCACGATGTAATCCAGTTCTTGTATGTATTCCATATGATAGTCTCGGATGTAGGCCGTACGACGAGTTCTTCCTCAAGCCTTGCGGAAGGGTCTACCACTACGCCCGGACCGTCCGGATTGGCCATCAACCTGTGATGCGTCACCACCGCGCACTCCTTCGCGAACCCCTCAACATGCTCGGCCTCCCGGCTCAGGAAAGACTTGGGTATAAAAAGAGGGAAATAGGCATTGACATGCCCCGTCTCCTTGAACATCCTGTCAAGCACATCATGCATCTTCTCCCAGATGGCATAACCATAAGGCTTGATGACCATACAGCCCCTTACAGCAGAGCGCTCAGCGAGATCTGCCTTCACCACAAGATCGTCATACCATTGCGAATAATTCTCCGCCCTCTTTGTAACCTCTTTAGCCATTGTATTTTTGTTTTTATTTGATTTTATATTTAACATTGCATACAGTTTCGCATCTAAGGTACAGATGTTGCTGACATGCATCAGGCTGCGAAGGTACGAAATTATTGTAAATAATAGGAGATTCGGATATGAAAAAGAGACTTGTGGCGTTGATTTCAGCCGCTGCCGCCCTCACTTCCTGCGGTACGGCTGCACAGTATGCCTCTTCCGGACAGAGGTATCAGGACGGAATCTACTATAAGCCGGAAACAGAGCATATGACCACGGTCACAACCGACGACATAGAAAGGCTTGTGGCCAGGACAGAGGAGACAGAAATCCTTCTGTTCGGGGACAGGAAGGATACGGTAACAATACCTGAGAACAAGTCTGCCGTCATCAGATTCGGGGACGGCACCGGCACTACAGTCACCATTACCGACGACCCTTTCACAGACATCTATTACAGTACATACCCATGGACATACTACAGGCCCGTCACATATACAAGCCTGTGGTGGGATCCATGGTACTACGGAAGATATTGGGGATATTACGATCCATGGTACTGGAGCGGATGGTACTATGACCCGTGGTTCTGGGGCTACTCGGGGATATTCTGGGATCCGTGGTTCTACAACCCGTGGTTCTGGGGTGCACCGAGACTGCCATACAACCCGTACTGGCACCACCATCACCATCATTATTATGGACATGATACAGGACATGCCGGGCACTACTATGGACACCGCACAGGAGGTACGGCATCCGTCAGGACGCACACACCACGTTCCCTCTCCGGGACAGGCGGCATAAGGAGCAGTGCTTCAATACGGAACGGAAGTACGGGCAACAGGACTTCCTCCTCATCATACGTTTCCCCTTACAGAAGAAGCGCGTCATCCGTCTCTGGATCCGCATCCTCCGGCCGGACGTCCGTGAGGAGGACATCATCCGCAGCAGGAAACACCTATACATCAGGCATCTCGGCCGTGCGCCGGTCATCATCCGGCAATTCATCCGGGACAGCCGTGACATCAGGCCAGTCTTCATACAGAAGAGGCAACGGCTACATAGCCACCGGCACATCTGGCGTAAGGTCGTCCGTAAGCAACTACCGGAGGCCTACGACACGGTCAGCATCCAGCACGACATCCTACGGCAACAGCACAGGGACAAGCGGGTACAACAGCAGAAGCGCCGCCGGATTCGGGACCAGGTCATCAGGAACAGACATGAGACAGTCCATCTCACGCAGTTCCTCCTCATTCAACAGAGGTTCAGCCGCCACCTTCAACAGGGGGACAACATCTTCATTCAACAGGAGTTCCTCTTCATTCAGCCGGAGTTCCTCTTCCGGATTCAGCAGGTCATCTGGAGGCTCGTCAAGAAGCGGCGGAGGCTACAGGCGATAGACGGCGGGACAGAGCCTGACGGCACATTTCAGAAAGAGCAGCACCGGAGCAGTCCGGTCAGCCTCATTGTATATTTTAAATTTAAATCAGCACATCATGAAAAAGACAGCAATCTTACTTTTGCTGGTGGGGATTACGGCAAGTGCAGGTGCGCAGACAATGTATGATGCGTACAATTTCAGCAAAAGTGATTATGTGGGGACAGCAAGGACAATGGCCATGGGCAATGCGTTCACGGCCCTGGGAGGAGATATAGGGGCTGTCTCTATCAACCCTGCCGGCTCTGCCGTAGCACGGTATTCCCAGGCATCGATATCTCCGGGAATAAACATTTCCGTCAACACTGCCCTCGGGACAAGCACGGAATGGTTTGAGAAGAACCTGAGGACATACATGACTAAATTCGCCATGCCGAATTTCGGGTTCAGCATCAATTTCGACACACACCGGCTCAGCGGGCTGAAGAACTGGAGCCTTGGCTTTGTCGTCAACAGGACAGGGACATATCAGGACGATATGGTAGCACAAGGCAGCAATGCACTGACGACTTTTGCAGGGTCGATGGCATCATTTGCCGAAGGGTTCGATCCGGCAGAACTGGGAGCGGAGGACGCATACAATAATTTCGACTGGAGAAGCGTAGTGTCCTATGGCTCCGGAATAATCGGGGAAATCGACGGGACGCATGAGTATGCCGGCGTAACAGAGGATGTGGAGAACGGACAGTGCTTCCTTGCGGCACCCATAGACCAGAAATTCGCAAGAAGGACACTCGGGAGCAGGCAGGACTATATCCTGAATTTCGGGACAAATTTCTCAGACATCATATTCGTCGGGGTGAACCTCGGCATCACATCGATAAACTATACCCATGACTATTACATCCTTGAGTCAGCGCAGGAGCCAGACATGTTCTCCACCAGATTCAACAGTCTCAAGTACAACTACGGCTATGCAGCCTCAGGTACGGGGATATACGGGAAATTCGGCATTATAGCCCTGCCGTTCAAGGGTCTGCGGGTCGGTGCGGCAATCCAGACTCCGACCTCGACGACCATCAGGGAGACGTGGCACATGTCTGCAGAGCAGTCCTGCTATGCTACAGGCGAGAACAGTTACCCGGAAGGAAATGCAAGCAGCCCGGAAGGAGAATATGAATACAACCTCATCTCCCCGTTCCGGTTCAATGTCGGGGCAGCATACACATTCGGGAGCATCGGGCTGATAAGCATAGACTATGAGATGTGCAACTACAGGTCCATGAGTTTCCACGAGATCGGCACCAATGACGACACGGCTTTCGAGGTCACCAATACCGACATCCGCAATGTGATGGGAACGACCCACGAACTGAGGGCAGGAATTGAATTCAAGCCTCTCCCCGAATTGTCCGTACGGGCAGGATACAACTTCCAGACCAACCCGATACCGTCAGACATCGACTACGAGAACCAGTATATATGGGAAAGGACAGAGGGAAATACGCACAGCGCGTCACTTGGTATAGGCTATAGTTCCAAAGGCTCGTTCTTTGCCGACCTTGCAGCCAGAATGACCAAATATCCTGACCGCTACATCTATCCTTACGACTACTATACCTACGATGAAGATTGGAACCAGTATGTGGACGCCTCTGTGCCGACACCGGAAATCCTCAGCAAGAAAATGCTGTGGAATGTTCTGCTGACAATAGGATTCAGGTTCTGAGGACTGAGGGCTTCAGACAAACCGGGATACGCCCGGACAGTCAAGTCTTTTCAGATACAATATGGAGTCCGGGCCTTCATTGAAAAGCAGGTCCATTATAGACAGATTGGGGATAAAGCCGTATTTTCCGGAAAAGACCTGGAAATACGGCTTTTCCAGTCCCAGCCCAGAAAGAATCCCGCACGGACGCTTGGGGTGTATCCTTTCTCTCAGGTCACAGCCATAAATCCCGGCTTCAGGATACATATGCCATGGACTCCCGGCGTCACTGCAGATGCCTGACGGCTTTACGTAGTCATCAGTCTCATGCAGTTCTACAGGTATTCCTGTCTTCTCTATGAAGAATTGCATAAGAGCCATGTCGAGTTCCCACAGGGTCGGAGGACGGGAATCCAAGATGGAGAACAGGTCATCCTGATAGTATTCAAAATACGCCGAGGTACGGTAGGCCGACACTATTGCACGCTGGTGCTGGACTACCCACGGAAGAGAATAGTCTATGCGTATCTCTTTTATCGGCAACTGGTAAGAGCCGCCTTCATGTTTTACCGGGAACGTAAGATACTGGGGTCCTGATGCCGAATAGAATCTGCAGCGGTTGCGCCACGACTGCTTCTGATAGTTTTCACAGGCTTCAATATAGACTATAGAAGGATTTACCCTGTCCGTGGACAGGGTAAATCCGGCCGCCATCGCGGCAAAATATTCTATCGGCGGGAAATATGCCGCCGTAAGCAATACAGGCACTACTCTATCTCTCCTTTAGAGTTGGAGGACATTCCCCTTACTATGCCCCTCTTGGAATTTCTGATGAAATCAAGAATGGTGTCCCTCTCCTCTGACTGCGGGAACCCGGCCTCTATCTTTGCGCAGGCATCACTGAAATTGAATCCGGCATTGTATATGATGTCATACATGTCCTTTATGCCACGGATCTGCTCGGGAGAGAAACCGCGTCTGCGAAGACCGACGATGTTGACACCTGCATATGAAAGAGGATCTCTTCCGCAGAGGATATATGGAGGGACATCCTTGTTGACCTTGGAGCCTCCGCCGACCATGGCATGCTTTCCTATCTTCGAGAACTGGTGGGAGAGTGTGCCGCCCCCGAGGATGGCCCAGTCATCCACGCATGTCTCCCCGGCGATGCCTGTAAAACTTACAAGGATACAATGCTCCCCGACTGAGCAGTCATGTGCGATGTGCACATAAGACATGATGAGGGTATTGCTCCCTACTCTTGTCACGCCCTTGCCGCTCGCCTTGGTGCCCCTGTTGATAGTGGCACATTCCCTGATATTTACGTTGTCGCCTATCTCGACATATGTAATCTCACCGTCGAACTTGAGATCCTGAGGTATGGCACCTATCACGGCACCGGGGAATACGCTGCAGTTCTTTCCCATCTTCACATAGTTGAAGATAGTGGCATGCGGAAGGATTCTGCATCCGTCTCCGATCTCTACAAATTCATCAATGTAGGCATATGGGCCTACCTCGACATTGTCTCCCAGTTTTGCATTGGGATGAACGCTTGCAAGCGGATGTATCTTGTTCATAAGTCTATGGTTATTTTCTGTTGAGAAGCGCTTCCCGTACCATACGGGCCGCCTTTGTATTTATGGAATGGCCGGACTTCACTGCAGTCACCTTCGCCTTCAGGAATCCCCCGGCAAGCCTCATGTCCCCCATAAGGTCAAGGAGTTTGTGCCGTGCGCATTCATTCTGGAAACGCAACTGAAGATTGTTGAGATAGCCATTTTCACAGCGTTCGAGTGCAGGTACATTGAAGAGTTTTGACATATGGTCAAGTTGCTCAGCCGACACTGGATGCTCCACAATGACGATAGCATTGTCCACATCCCCGCCTTTTATCAGATTGTTCTTGAAAAGAAACTCTATCTCATGGAAAAAAACGAATGTGCGGCAGATACCGATTTCCTCGGCATAGATGACGGAAGGATCCCAATGGGCCTCCTGTACTCCAAGCACCTTTGAATTGAAGTCTATCCTGATATCAAAGGAAGGCATGTCAGCCGGCTCTATGCGCACTGATGCCCCCGACTTCTCGTCATGCACCTCAAGCGGGGCATCCAGTTCGATATACTTTCTCGGAGCATCCTGGGCCACAATCCCGTCTTTCCAGATGGCATCGACATATGGTTTTGCACTTCCGTCAAGTATAGGCACCTCCACATTGTCTATCTCAATGAGGGCATTGTCTATCCCCATACCTGTCAGTGCAGACATCAGATGTTCTATGGTGATTACAGACACCCCGTCCGCTGCCGTGACTGTAGTGCTCCTGGCTGTTCCGGACACATTCTCGGCTACAGCCTCAACCATTGCGTCCTTTCCTATATCAGTCCTGACAAATCTTATCCCGAAGTCGACAGGAGCAGGCTTTATGGTAACTCTCGCCACTTTTCCCGTATGCAGGCCCTTCCCCTCAAAACTGAAGTTTTTCCTGACTGTCTGTTGCTGTGTTGGTATCATTCTCAAAGTCAATTCGAAGCGCAAAGATAATCAAAAAATTGTTCTGTCCTACTATTTTTCCGAACCGGCCTTCTTGAAGACTGCATAGCATTTCAGATAATCCCTGTACGGGATAGCCGGGGTGCCGAGGAATGCCTGGCCGCCCTTCCTGATACTGCCGAGAACACCGGACTGCGCCCCGAAAGAAGTATTGTCGGCAATGGTAATATGGCCGGCGACACCGACCTGTCCGCCGAATACACAGTGGCTTCCTATCTTGGTCGAGCCGGCAATACCGCTCTGCGCTGCGATTACTGTATTTTCCCCTATCTCCACATTATGCGCTATCTGGCAGAGATTGTCTATCTTGACTCCCTTGCCTATCACGGTAGAGCCCATCTGGGACTTGTCGATAGTGGTATTGGCGCCTATCTCGACGTCATCGCCGATGACAACATTGCCGGTATGCTCGATCTTCTTGTATGTCCCGTCTTCAAGAGGGGCAAAGCCGAAACCATCCGCACCGATCACGGCATTGGAATGGATAATGACATTGTTCCCTATCTCCATGCCTGGATAGATCCTGACTCCAGGATAGATGATGCATTTTGAACCTATCTTTACGTCGTCACCTATATATACATTCTCATATATCTTGGTATAGTCACCGACAACAGTGCGGCGACCAACATAACTGAAGTCCCCGAGATAGACTTTCTTGCCGAGCCTTGTGGAGAAAAAGCGTCTTGACCGGCATCCGCGATGCCTTCTGTACGACCTTTTCTGCGCTGTGACATAATCAAGAAGCTGGGCGATGGCGGCATAGGCATTCTCCACCTTTATCATTGTGGCCGGCACCGGCTTCTGCGGAACGAAACTGCTGTTCACTATGATGATGTCAGCCTTGCACTCGTAGACATAATGTTCATATTTCGGATTGGCGAAAAAACATATCGTACCCGGTTTGCCGCTCTCAATCCTTGCGAATGCAGAAATCTTTGCCTCCGGATTCCCTTCTACCGTTCCATTGAGTATTTCTGCTATCTCCTTTGCCTTAAACTCCATAGTTTCAGAGATTATGTTTTATTTCTGTCCTGTCTTTGTTTCAAAAATTTCACAAAGTAAACATTTTTATGCCTATTTATGAAATTAATGCCAATTTTTTTGTTATTGAAAAAATACTTCGTACATTTGCCGCGTGAGCATGAATTCAGGGGGACGGACAGTCCCCTTATTTTGTGTTTACAGGTCAAATCACACACTGCAGATGAACGCTACAGAGATAAGAGATGCAATAGAAGCCGAAATCGTTGCACGGGGATTCTTCATTGTTGAAATAAACCTGTCCGCTGACAATGACATCGAGATCACGGTGGAGTCCGAAAAGGGCACAGTCACTCTGGATGACTGCGTAATGATCAACGGGCTGTTTGAAGAAAAGTTTGACAGGGAAAAAGAGGACTATTCCCTCACGGTGACATCAGCCGGGCTCGACCGCCCTTTCAAGGTACTTGGGCAGTACATCAAGGCCATCGGGTCGAAAGTGGAGGTGGCACTGAAGGGTGGACGCAAATTTGTGGCAGAACTCACAGGAGCCGATGAAAGCGGCATCAATGTGAGATATACGGCACTGGAGGCGGTTGAAGGGAAAAAGAAAAAAATGCCTGTGGAGCACAACGAAAGGATAGATGCAGCAGAGGTCAACTCGGTAAGGCCATATCTCGAGTTCTGAGCACAGCATGCCGGAAAGATGAATAAAGCAAAATAAAAAAAATATAATATAATGGAAAAGACAGAGTTAAAAGACGCTTTCTCAGAGTTCAAGGATCTGAAGAACATTGACAGGGCCACCATGATGGGTGTGCTTGAAGATGTATTCCGCACACAACTTGCCAAGACCTACGGCTCGGCGGACAATTTCGACATCATCATCAATATAGACAAGGGTGACTGCGAGATATACTGGAACCGTGAAGTGGTCGACAAGGTGGAAGATCCGAACACCCAGATTGCACTCTCTGAAGTGAACAAGGAAGACGACGAATACGAGATCGGCGAGACATACGCCACCAAGGTGGACATGAAAAGTTTCGGGCGCAGGGGTATTCTCAACCTCAGGCAGAACCTTCAGGGAAGGATCATGGACATAGAAAAAGCCAATCTCTATAATAAGTACAACGCCAGAATAGGAGAGATATTCACCGGGGAAGTCTACCAGACATGGGCAAAGGAAGTGCTCATCCTCGATGAGGACGGCAATGAACTCAGGCTCCCGAAATCAGAGCAGATACCAGGAGAGCATTTCAAGAAGAACGACACTGTAAGGGCCATCATCAAGAGCGTGGAAATGAAGAACAACACCACTCCTTACATCGTGCTCTCAAGGACATCCAACGAATTCCTCGAAAAACTCTTTGAGCAGGAGGTGCCTGAAATCTACGACGGACTCGTCACCATCAAGAAAGTTGTCCGCATACCAGGAGAAAGGGCCAAAGTGGCCGTAGAATCATACGACGAGAGAATCGACCCTATCGGAGCATGTATCGGTGTAAAGGGAGCGCGAATCATCGGTATCGTCAGGGAACTCCGTAATGAGAACATAGATGTGCTCCAGTGGACATCCAACACCCAGTTGCTCATCCAGCGTGCCCTCAATCCGGCCAAGATATCGTCCATCGACCTTGGCGACGGCACCGACAAGATCAAAGTGTACATGCTTCCTGACGAGGTCAAGAAGGGTATCGGCAAGGGCGGATGCAACATCAAACTTGCCAGCATGCTTGTAGGCAGGGAGATAGAAGTGTGGAGAGAACTCCCTAAGCAGGAAGAGGAAGGAGAAGAGGATGTCCTTCTCAGCGAATTCAGCAATGAGATTGACCAGTGGATTATAGACAAACTCCAGTCAATCGGATGCGACACAGCCAAAAGCGTACTCGCCCTTTCCGAAAGCGACATTGCCAAAAGGGCTGACCTCGAAGACGAAACAGTCGCAGAGGTATTCAGGATTCTGCGTGCCGAGTTTGAGGACTGAGGTGCCGGATCTGAAAATTGAAAGAAGAAAAGGGGTTAATTTATTTTTATATGAGTGAAATAAGACTTAGCAAACTAACAAAACAATTCAACATAGGCCTCCAGACCCTCGTTGACTTCCTCAATGAGAAAGGTGCCAATGTGGAACTGAATCCGAATGCAAAGATTTCGGATTCCTATATTCCGGCGATAGAAGCGAAGTTCGGGGAGGAGCAGAAGTTAAAGCAGGATTCTGAAAAAGTAGCCATCAAACTCAAGGAAATCATAGAGATGGGTTCAAAGAAAAAGACTGTAGAGGAAGATGACGAAGAGGAGGATGAGCCTGTCAAGGAAATCATAATAAAAAGTACCGGCATCGCCCCTGATGCCCCGCAGCAGGCCGAGGCCCCAGAGCAGAATGTGACCCCGTCCGCAGAGACAGAGGCTGCTTCCGCACCTGAAGCCGTACAGACAGCGGATGCCACAGAAATCCGTGCCGAAGAGACCGTAGAGGTCAAGACAGCAGAAGAAACGGAGGAGGACCGGCCTGCCGGGCTGAAGATAGTCGACAGAATCGACCTTTCACAGTTTGACAGGAAAAAACATCACCACGACAGGCATGAGCAGAAACAGCAGCCACAGCCGGAAAAAGAGAATGCAGCCGTTGAAACCCCTGCGGAAACAGTCTCTTCTCCCGCCGCAAGCGAGAAGCCGGCCGAAGAAAACACTGTCGAGAAACATGAGCCTAGAGAGATAAAACTTGAAGTAGAGAAACTTCAGGGCCCGAAGATTGTGGACAAGATAGACCTTTCACAGTTTGACAGGAAAAAGAACAAGAAACGGGAAAGGATATCCAAGGCAGGCAGCCAGAAGGTAGATGTCACCAAAGTAGGGAACGACACTGACAGCAGCGCCCAGGGCTCAGGCAAAAAGGACAAGAACAAGAAAAACCGCAACAAGGACGCCAGACAGGAGCAGGCAGCAGGTAAAAACAGGAGGCATGACCGCTTCAAGCCTGCAATGACCGAAGCCGAAGAGGAGGAGATGCAGAAGGAAATCCAGAAGCAGATCAAGGAGACATATGCCAAGATGAACGAAGGCAAGTCCAAGAATAACTTCGGGGCCAAGCACAGGAGAGAAAAGAGGGAACTTGCATCACAGAAGATGCATGAGGAGATGGAGCAGCAGGAACTTGAGAAGAAGATACTTAAGGTGACGGAATTTGTCACGGCCAATGACCTCGCCACCCTCATGAACAACACTCCTGTCACAAAAGTCATTGCAGCCTGCATGAGTCTCGGGCTGATGGTATCCATCAACCAGAGGCTGGATGCCGAGACGATAGTGCTTGTAGCCGAAGAATTCGGATATGAAGTGGAGTTTGTCACCGCTGAACTCACCGAGACAATCGAACAGGAGACCGATGATGACGGGGACCTCGTTCCGAGACCGCCTGTTATCACCGTAATGGGACACGTAGACCACGGAAAGACATCCCTGCTCGACTACATCAGGAAGTCCAATGTGATTGCAGGGGAGGCAGGGGGCATTACCCAGCATATCGGTGCATATAATGTAGAACTCCCTGACGGCAAGAAAATCACATTCCTCGACACACCGGGACATGAGGCCTTCACAGCCATGCGTGCACGTGGAGCCAAGATGACAGACCTGGCCATAATCATCATTGCGGCCGATGACGCCATAATGCCACAGACAGTGGAGGCGATCAACCACGCCCAGGCAGCCGGAGTCCCGATGATATTTGCCATCAACAAGATAGACAAGCCGGGAGCCAATCCTGACAAGATAAAGGAGCAGCTTGCCAACATGAATATCCTCGTTGAAGACTGGGGAGGCAAGTACCAGTGCCAGGAGATTTCAGCCAAGAAAGGCATAAATGTCGACAAACTGCTGGACAAGGTATTGCTGGAGGCAGAACTGCTGGATCTCAAGGCCAACCCGGGCAGACGTGCTGTGGGTGCTGTCATAGAGTCCTCTCTTGACAAGGGCCGGGGATATCTTGCCACGGTTCTCGTCCAGAACGGCACTCTGCACGTCGGGGACATCATGCTGAGCGGATGCTTCACCGGCAGGGTAAAGGCCATGTTCAACGAACGCGGACAGAAAGTCGATGAAGCCGGGCCTTCAACTCCGGTATCCGTACTCGGCCTCAACGGGGCGCCTACGGCTGGAGAGACTTTCAACGTGATGCCGGATGAAAAAGAAGCGAAGGATATTGCCAACAAGAGGGAACAGCTTATACGTATCCAGGGCATCAAAACCCAGAAGCATATGACCCTTGAAGAGATCGGACGCAGGATAGCCATAGGCAACTTCAAGGAACTCAACATTATAGTCAAAGGTGATGTCGACGGTTCCGTAGAAGCCCTCTCCGACTCACTTTTGAAACTCTCCACAGAGGAAGTGCGCGTAAATGTCATCCACAAGGCAGTAGGAGCGATCTCCGAATCCGATGTGCTGCTTGCAGCCGCATCAGATGCCATCATAATAGGATTCCAGGTACGCCCGTCCGCCAATGCCAGAAGACTTGCAGAAAAAGAGTCCATCGAAATCAGGCTCTACTCTGTCATCTATGACGCCATCAATGAAGTCAAGAGCGGTATCGAAGGCATGCTGGCACCTGAAGAAAAAGAAGAGGTCACAGCGACAGCGGAAGTCAAGGAGACATTCAAGATATCGAAGGTCGGCACCATTGCCGGATGTATCGTCAAGGAAGGGAAACTTTCCAGGACATCCAAGGTACGTGTCATCCGCGACGGCATTGTCGTCTATACCGGAGAACTCGGCTCACTCAAGAGATTCAAGGATGATGTCAAGGAAGTCACTGTCGGTATGGACTGCGGCCTGAACATAGCCGGATACAATGATGTCAAGGTCGGCGACGTGATAGAAGCCTACAATATCGTAGAGATAAAACGGTCTCTCTGACAAGGGGCACCTGACTGCACATGCAGGCACTAAGTCAGGGGAATGAATCCTGCCTTATAAAATGGTTCCATGCTGCAAAGGCGGCCGGGACCATTTTTTTCGTCATATTTTGACGTATTGAACAGACATTTTGTAAGATTGACAACCGCGAAATTGCCACATTGTCATAAATTTGAACGGTCAATCTGATTTTATGGGAAAATATTTTTACATGTGGATGGCAATGGCTGCAGGAATCGCAGCGGCCGTATCCTGCGAAGAGACACCGGAAGACTTCGCTCCGGCAGACCTCACGGTATCAGTAGAGAATATAACGTTCGACCCTGAGGACAGCGGGGCAAATACGTTTACAGTCTCATCCAATGCAGCATGGAGAGTGAGTTGCAGCAGTTCGGCTCTTCAGACCGACAAGGAGAGCGGAAATCCCGGTACATCCAGGGTGACTGTCACAAGTGCACCGGAAGGAGAGTCGGTAATCACAATATATACCATATTGAGAGGGGACGGGGACAGGACCGAAAGGAAGACCGTAAACGTCTCATACCATCCAGACGGGAGCGGAGATGACCCCGGGACAGACCCTGTACCGCCGGATACAGAGCCTGAGGACATCATATACTATGAAGATTTCGACGGGGCAACAAGCAATGATTATTACTACATTGACCAGAGCGACATGTATATCAACAAGACCGGCAGCGGGGCAGGCGAAGTGGAATATTCAGGAAGGTCAATCCAGATACGCAATAACTACCCGTCAAGAGGATATACTGGAGCATCAGGGGAAAATGCATTATATTTTACCTCTGACGGACTGGAAATGAAAATTGCGCATATCGCGCTTCCGGCAGGAGAAAACTCTTTCCGCCTGACATTCGGAAACTCCAGCAATCCCGATATGCCATTCAATGAAAACGAGGATATCAGGCTCTCAATCGCCAATCAGGACAATGTGGAAGCAGGCGTGAGATATAGCCGCAACTCCACATCTTCAGGCTGGGCCCTCTGTACGTCGGACTTTACCATCAGCGGTACAGTGCCGTCCCACATCGACCTGATATTTGGCGGAGACTGGCAAATCAGGATTGACGATGTTAAACTGATACCGCTCGATGCACAGGCTTCCCAGACCATATCCTTTGAAAACAGGCAATATCCATGGCCGGAACTGCCTGAGACACTTTCACCGAGCAGCGACTATAAATACATAACACACCGTGCCAATACCGTAAAGACCGGACAGGAAGTAAGGAACTATACAGCCTGCTACGATACAAGGAGGCACAACCCGATGTGGGTGGCATCAGCCCATCACGCCTGCTATCTTGAAGGTTCCGGCAGAACGTATCCAGACCCATGGAGACCGGACCCTGAGATGACAGAGGCACAGCAGTCCATCATCTACCCTTATGACTATGCAGCCTGGCCGTGGGATGCCAACGGCAACAAGCCTGAGGACGGCAGTTACTACTGGTCGGCAAACTACTACACTGACGAATACTTCACCAAAGGCCATCTTCTCAAGTCAGATGACCGCAGAGGACGGGAAAGCGACCTCAACATACAGACATTCTATCCTACCAACATATCACCTGAAATGTATCTTCACGTCTGGGATGAAGGCAATGGGGAAACAAGCACATGGACAATCGTT
This sequence comes from Candidatus Cryptobacteroides excrementavium, assembly GCA_017695025.1. GTDB lineage: Bacteria > Bacteroidota > Bacteroidia > Bacteroidales > UBA932 > Cryptobacteroides > Cryptobacteroides excrementavium. The sequence continues at coordinate 3,721 of JADILX010000006.1, read as the reverse complement.
GAAAACCTGCTTTCCTATGACTGGACCGGTTCAAGAGACACGGTATATGTAGTCACGGGATGCTGGTACGGGGATGAAAGCCACACAGCCATTGATGCAAGCGACAACGGACAGCGGACAGACAAGTCAAAGACATGTATCGTCCCTGAAGCACGCTATCGTGTGATCCTCAAGACAAAATCCGGGAATACCGGAAAGCCGGTGGCCGAATGCAGTGCGAGTGAACTGACAGCAATAGGCTTCTGGTATCCGCAGTATTTCCCTGGTGAAAACTCCCGGAGGAAGCCTGACAGGAGTGAATGGATATTCTCCGTGTCAAAGATTGAAGACAAGATCGGAAATGTATTCGACTTCTTCCCTACTGTAGATGAAGCAGTAAAAGAGACCTATGACATAAGCCTATGGGAAGGACTTGAAGAGCAATTCTGACCCTTACAGGACAGGTACAAGCATGCCGGAGGATCCGTCTGACAGGACTATATTCCTGCAGCAGGTCCTCCGGCTGTTTCATGATACAGCCGCTCAACCTCTTTCCTTGCAGCCGCACGGTCATCCAGAAGCATGCGCAGACATTCCAGCCTTGAGGCATTGTCGCTCCAAGGTATCCAGAGTTTCAGATATCCCCCGGGGCCGTATTTGTCGTAAAGATGCTCAAGGGCGCGGTCTATCTGCTCTTGAGGTGACAGTTCCGGGTATCTTGACATTCCGTACTGGAGAGTCCGGCGGATGATTGTCCCGGAATCTATCAGCCGGTCGGCCTCCGCCACCATCTTTCCGTACATGCTCCTCGGCTCATAGTCGAGCGATGCCCTGTGGTCTTCGGCAGCCTGTGCAACCGCCTCAATCTGCTCTGGAGAAAACCACCTTCTGAGAGTGCTATCAGCCCTTATCATCTTCCCGGAATCCGTATGATGGTTCTTCTTGCCATTGATGCGTCCGAGGTCATGGCAGGCAGCCGCCACGAAAATGATTTCCGGATCAAGGACTCCCCTCACCTCCTCCGGTGCCCGCCGGTACAGGTTCATGGAATTTTCAATCACATCCCAGGCATGGTCCTCGCGGTGGGCAGGGTCAAAGGCCGCATACCGCGGGATTATCTCATCGATGACATATTCCGCTATCTCCGGTCTTATCTCCGGAAAGGAGGATATGAAAGATTCTTTGTTTCTGTCTGCTTGAGCAATATTCATGGCACAAGAAATTTATCCGGTCAGCCGTACTCTGCAAAAGTATAAAAAATTTTCCGCGGAGTATACTTTCATATCTGATGACATTCAGGGCCCGGACAGGCAATGGCAGGAGTAGGGATGGTGTAAAGAAATTTTACAAGGAAGAGAGGAATGTGTAAAGATATTTTACATCCGGCACACGATATATTTTGCCATATTATTATACATCAACATATTGCATAGTTTGGCACATGAAATGCTCTTATGATGCCGGCCCCGGGGAAAAGGGTCCGGCATTTAAATTTTTTGACATGAAACTCGGCAAAACCATATTCGCAGGCATGTACGCGGCTCTTGCAGTCCTTTGTCCAGATGCCGCAGCACAGGACACGACTCTGTTTACGCTCAAGGACTGCATGGAATACGCGGTATCCAACTCCACCGATGTCAGGATACAGCAGGCCACCAACGGAGACAACCAGATTGCACGCAGGGATGCCATACTTGCAGCATTCACCCCTTCAATCAGTGCCGATGCGCATGTCTATTCCAATTTCGGAAGGGCAATTGACCCTGAATCCAATACCTATATCTCCACCGCATCATTCAACAATGCATACTCTGTATCTGCAGGCATCAATCTTTTCAACGGTTTCGAGGCCGTCAACAATCTCCGCATCACAAAGACAGCCAAGGCAATGGGGCTCAGCCAGGAACAGCAGATAAAGGACAGGGTATGCCTGGCGACAATAGAGGCATATTGCAATGTTGTCTATTATTCGCGGCTGAGCGGGATTCTGCAGTCACAGACGGAGACAGCGGAGAAATCTCTTGAACTCATAAAAAGACAGGAGGAACTCGGGCAGAAGGGATATGCGGACGTAATCCAGGCGGAAGCGGACCTGGCAGACAAGGAATATCAGCTGGTAACTGCCCGCAACAGTCTGAATGACGCCATGATAACTCTCAAGGATGTGATGTTCTGGCCCATCACCGAACCTCTGAAGATAGATGAATCCATCGCCGAAGACGCCCTATGGCAATACGAAGAGATACTTCATGACGACACTGAAACAGAGGAAACCATAGCCAGGGCGATGAATTCCCTTCCGGACATATTCATAGCAAAAGGCACAATGGAAAATGCGAAAATGGAACTTCGTACAGCGAGATGGCAGATCGCCCCGAGCCTTTCCCTGTATGCCGGATGGTCGACGAGTTTCTACACCTATCCGGGACAGGAAGGATATGTGACAGACCCTTTCTGGCACCAGTTCCAGAACAACGGAGGAGAGTACGTGCAACTGTCCCTGTCAATACCGATATTCAACCGGCTATCAAGACACTCCAATGTGGCCCGGAAGAAGAACGCCTACACAAGGGCATCCGCAGAATATGAGCAGAAAGTCCGTGAAGTGGAAGCAGAAGTGAACCGGGCCATCCAGGACAGGGACGGGGCATCGGCGGCATTCATCCAGGCCGACAGAAGGGCAGATGTCCAGCAGGAGGCCTACAGGCTCAACACGAGGAAATTCGAGCAGGGGCTGATATCCGCGATAGAGTTCCGGACCGCTTCCGACACATATCTCAACGCAATGGCCGAAAGGCTGAACGCCCTCCTGCAATATCAGATCAAGAAGCGGGTCGTGTCATACTACAAAGGCATCCATTACCTGGACCAGGAACAATGATTACCGGCAATATTATTTCAAATGAAAACAGTCCGGAAACAAGAACATATAATAAGGCAAGAATAAGAACAATATATAAGACCAATATAAAAAACCGGGATATGGAAAACGAGACAATGGACAGAAGAATCGAGCAGAAGAAAGGCTGGCGACTGGCATTCAGCCGCAAGGCTCTGCCGTATTGGGGAGGTGCCCTGCTGCTTGCATTCATCCTGTGGCTCATATTCAGGGACAATTCGTCCACATTGCGCATCGACAGAGATACAATCACTACAGGAGAAGTCACTGCCGGGGAATTCAATGACTATATCCGCATAAGCGGACAGGTCCAGCCGATGACCACCATCCAGATAAGTCCTCTCGAAGGTGGAGTGGTGGAAGAAATCATCATTGAAGAGGGCAACCAGGTAAAAAAAGGGGACGAGATTCTCCGTCTCAGCAATGAAAACCTTGACCTCCAGATACTTAATTCCGAAGCCGAACTGGCCGAGAAAGAGAACATCCTGCGCAACACCATGATCTCGATGGAACAGCAGAAACTCAGCGTACAGCAGGAAAGGCTCCAGCTGCAGATGGAAGTCCGCAGATACAGGAGGGCATACGAGCAGCAGAAAGCCCTCTATGAAGAGAAACTCATAGCCCGGGAGACATGGCTGCAGGCCGAGGAAGACTACCTGCTCGCCCTCGACAAACTCGCCCTTGTCAAGAACAGGGAACTGCAGGACAGTCTCTACCGGAGCGTAGAAATCGAACAGATGGAGGAAAGCCTCGAGAACATGAGGGTCAACATGCAGATGATCCGCAAGAGAAAGGACAATCTGACCATCAAGGCCCCGATTGACGGGGAACTCGGACTTCTGG
>JADILX010000005.1 GCA_017695025.1 Candidatus Cryptobacteroides excrementavium | reverse complement strand
TATATAATATGTATAAAATATGTTTTACAAAAATGGAAACAAGGATGCAAAGATAAGATTTTTATCCGACTTGCATTTTCCCTGGAGGATTCATGTGGACAGGCCGGATGTAAAAGCATTTGCATTGCTCCCGGCTTCTCCGATATTTGGCCCGGCGGCCACATATACGGTTGCGCCTCGGCATAACAAATAAAATTTGTTCTGCTCTCGGCTTCTTCGTATATTTGCAAAGATATGAAGAAGACGAATACGCGCAAAATCATAGCCGTACTTGCTGCAGTGGCGGTACTCTGCTGCACCGGATGTGCAGGGATGAAAGACATCAGGGACATGAATATCCTGTCTTTCAACATGAAGTCATTATCCCTGCGCGGACTTGAAGACATCAGCGCCACCCTGGAGGCGACAGTTGACAATCCTGCCAGGAACATCACCGTCGAATCACTGGACGGCACCGCCTTCAGGAACGGCAAGGCGCTGGGGACATTCCTCGTACAGCCATTCACCATCCCCGGAAGAGACACCAGCGAGGTGGAAATCGACTGCAGACTTGCCATAGACAAGGACTTCCCGGCACTCGAACTGATGGGTATCGCATCTCATTTCAATGCGGACGAGTTCACCGTGGACATCACGCTAAAGGCCAGGATCGGGAAAGGGGCCTGCCACAAGGTCTCTTTCAAGGAGATTCCCCTCAAATATTTCATAGATAATTCAAATGCACTCAGAAATGGACAAAATTACTGAAAAAACAATAGCGGCAATAGTTTCAGCAGTGCTGGCCCTGATATCCGCACCATGGGCGCCGGCTCAGGACACAGACTCTCTGGCAGTCCCGGAAGGATACATGCTGGCGGATTCTGTCGTGACATGTTTTTCCGCCAGGATAGACACGTCCCTGGCCGGGAAAGACATCTTTTCGGTGATGCCTTCCGTATCAGAGGGCGGGGCCGCAGACGTGAAAGTCCACCAGTCACAGCTTATACGGAACTCCCTGGAGAACCACATAAAGTCCAATCCGGAAAGGACCACAGAAGGCTACAGGGTACGCATTTTCTTTGACAACAGGCAGAGCGCCAGGACAGAGTCAGAGGCGATGGAAAACAGGTTCAGGGAAGCCCATCCTGACATACCTGCCTACCGCAGCTATGCAAATCCGTACTTCAAGGTGACAGTCGGTGACTTCAGGACAAAGTCTGAAGCGATGCAGCTCCTCAGGAATATCGTGGCGGAATTCCCTACCGCATTCGTAGTGAAAGAGCACATCAACTATCCTGCTGTGGACAGATTCAAACCTATATATACTGATACCGTAAAAGTGCTGCGCCCGATACAAGGGCAGACCATGTCATTATGATGTCTTTTAACAATAATCTTTTGAAGCTATGCTGAAACAAGGGTTAGAACTTAAACAGACTCAAAAGCTTTCTCCACTCCAGATCCAGACTATCAAACTGATAGAGCTTCCGACCCAGGAACTGGAGCAGCGTATCAGGAAAGAGCTTGAGGAGAATCCTGTCCTGGACGAGAATGTCGCGAGCGACAGGGAGGACGAAGAGGAAGGGCCGAGAGAAGTGTCCCTTTCCGACTATAAAGAAGACGATTCAATACCGAGCTACAAACTGCGGATAAACAATTACGGCAAGGACGAACGCCCGCAGTACAATACCTTCTCCGTAAAGGAAAGCTTCACGCAGAGCCTCATGGACCAGCTGGGTTTCAGGAACCTGTCGGAGCACCAGCATGCCGTAGCGGCATTCATAATAGGAAGCCTGGATGACGACGGGTATCTCCGCAGGAGCATCGAGAGCCTTGTGGACGACCTTGCGTTCAGGGCCGGTATAGAGACAGACGAGCACGAAGTGCTTGAGATGCTGAAAATCATACAGGAGTTCGATCCGGCAGGAGTCGGGGCAAGGGACCTGAGGGAATGTCTGCTTCTGCAGATAAGGAACATGAAACAGACTCCCGAAGTCATCAATGCGACGAGGATACTTACTGATTATTTCAATGAATTCACCAACAAGCATTTCCAGAAGATAATCAGCAGGATGGGCATCAGCGAGGCCGACATGAAGGCGGCGATGGCCAAAATACTCAAGCTGAACCCTGCACCGGGAGGACAGATTGACGACTCATACAATGACCAGGCGCAGCAGATTGTCCCTGACTTCATCCTGACTCTCGAAAACGGGGAACTGAAACTCACAATGCCGAGATTCTCCATCCCCGAGCTGCGTGTCAACAGGAAATATGCCGACATCCTCATGGAAGCGGCCAATTCATCAGAAAGGGAAAAGAAGGAAGCCGCCACGTTCGTCAAGAAGAAACTGGACTCGGCCAAGTGGTTTGTCGAAGCCATCAAGCAAAGGCACAACACTCTCGAAAGCACCATGAAGGCCATCATAGACTACCAGCACGACTACTTCATAGACGGAGACGAGAGCCACCTCAAGCCGATGGTCCTCAAGGACATAGCAGAGAAGACAGGGTTTGACATATCCACGATATCAAGAGTGGTAAACAGCAAATACATTGAGACGCACTTCGGAGTATACTCCCTGAAGTATTTCTTCTCGGAAGGACTGGAGAACCAGGATGGAGAGGAAGTATCCACAAGGGAACTGAAAAAGGCTTTGCAGGAATGTGTCGACAACGAGGATAAACGCCACCCTCTTACGGATGACCAGCTGGTGTCCGTGATGAGCGGCAAAGGTTACAAGGTAGCCCGCCGCACAATAGCGAAATACCGGGACCAGCTTAACATACCTAAAGCACGGCTGAGAAAAGAGTTGTGATTTTTTTTAAAATACATTGAATAAAATTTGCTCGTTCGCAAAAAATCACTACCTTTGCAATCCGTTTCGGGAAAACATCCCTGAACGGGTTGAAATACTGGAGAGGTGGTAGAGTGGTCGATTACGGCAGTCTTGAAAACTGTTGAGCTGAAAGGCTCCGGGGGTTCGAATCCCTCCCTCTCCGCTATAAGCCTTGAAAATCAAGGAACTACAAAGCAAGCACCCGGTTTTACACCAAAAATGTAAATCGGGTGCTTCTCTTTTTGCACCATTACCGAAAATGATGTATTGCCACAAAAAATATGTAATTTTGTGGCAAAATTCAAAACTATGGGTGCGAACAGTTCTTACAAAGTTATGTATGATATAGTGGAACATGCAAAGGGTGGAACAATTTTCACCCCTGATGATTTTGTTGCGTATGGTACTCCCGATGCAGTTCGTTCGGGATTAACCCGTTTGTGCCGTAATGGAAAACTGTATCGTTTTGCCAAAGGAATTTATTATGTGCCAATGTACGACAAATGGGATGGAACGCTACGTGAGCCTTCATTGGACGCTATCGCCCAAAAGATAGCCAAGAGAGATAATGCCCGTATAACACCGACTGGAGCCTACGCTCTTAATAAACTGGGATTGTCTACGCAAGTGCCGGCGAATATTATCTATATTACGGATGGTTCTGCAAGACAAGTTAAATTTGGCAAAGGGAAAAGCATCACATTTCGCCATAGCAATGATTTAGGTAATTTCGCTTATCAATCCGAACTGATGCAACTTGCAGTGCTTGCTATGCGGGAAATCGGAGAGAAGTTGATAACAGAAGAACAAGTAGTTAAAATAAAGAATATGATAACAGAACATGTCTCGGAAAAAGACTTCAATCATGATATTGTGCTTGCCCCTACATGGATAAAAATGATATTGCAACGATGAAATTTATTGATTTGTCAAAAGAGGATCGCGCAGATGTGCTTGACCGTGTTTCTACTGAGTTGAACATACGGCAGCGAGAAGTTGTAGAAAAGGATTGGTAGGTAACAGCAGTTCTTCGAGCCATATTCTGTCTTCCATATGCTCAACATTTGTCATTCAAGGGTGGCACTTCGTTGAGCAAATGTTGGCATTTGATTGATCGCTTTTCTGAAGATATTGACATCGCCATAGATAGGACCCGGAAACCATAAACATTAACTATGATTCTGTCTTGACATTCTCTATTGATGGAGAGGACGGTCTGTATGTTCTGCCTAAGGTGAAAGTGGAAGTAAGTGGCAGATCTATGAGTGAGCCTGTGGACGAAGTGGCTCTTGACTCAATGATTGACCAAGTTTATCCGAAAGCACCTTTCGCAGAACCAAAGTTTAATGTGCGGGCTGTTCTTCCAGAGCGCACGTTTATTGAAAAGATATTTTTATTGCACGAAGAGTTTGCCAAACCAAAAGAATTGATTCGGGTAGAACGCATGTCTCGGCATATGTACGACATCGGTCAGATACTAAAAACACCTATTGCGGAAAAAGCTATTCATAACGAACTGCTTTACCGTCAAGTGGTCGAACATCGTCGTACATTCATCGGTTTGCGTGGATTTGACTACGATACGCTTTATCCCGATTCTCTAAACATCGTTCCTCCTGAACCTGTCGCAGAACAGTGGAAAGCCGATTATGAAAATATGCGTTTGCATATGATATACGGAGAATCTGATTCATTTGAAGAATTAGTGGCTAAACTTAAATGTTTAAATGATAAAATAAAAGGAATACGAATCGTTCCACAGAATTAATTATATCCACTGAAATCCATTCCGGATGGCTTCTGGTAGGCACGCAGGCCGAATTCTGGCATCATCGCCAGTATCTCTTCCACAATATCTGCCGCGACACGTTCATGAGTGACCCAGTCTTTCGCTTTTGTGAAAAAATACAATTGGAGAGGAAGTCCTTCCGGGGTCGGCTCAAGTTGTCGGACGAGCAGCATCAGATCTGCATTTACATCAGGGTTGGTGCGGATACGGTATTCTGCGGCTGCACGGAAAAATTTCAGGTTCACTGTCCCGGTCTCCGTCTGTATCCCCTTCGCCCATTCCTGTCTGGAAAACGTGGCTGATTCTTCCGGAGTGCATGTCCTTATTGTATTAATATCGATGCGTATAGCCCGTGTAACCCGTCTGCCTGCGCTTTCTCTCATAGCCCGCCAGTTCTTGAAAGAGTCGCTGACGAGGGTGTATGGCGGCACTGTCGTGATGGTATTGTCCCAGTTGCGCACTTTCACTGTATTCAAGGTCACTTCTTCGACTTCACCGTTTATCCCGTGCTTATCCATCATGATCCAGTCTCCCGGTCTCAGCATGTCGTGGGCGGAAAGTTGTACTCCTGCGACAAGTCCCAGTATGGTGTCCTTGAAGATAAGCATCAGCACGGCTGCAGAGGCTCCGAGTCCGGCGAGCAGTGTTGTAAAGTCCTTTTCAATGAGCACTCCGATGGTAAGCACGATTCCCACGCAGACTATGAGCACCTTGACCATCTGGTAGACTCCTTTCATCGGCTTGTCTTTAAGTACTTCAGATTCGCTAGATATGGCGTATAGCGAAGACACAAAGGCACAGGCAAGGCTGCATGCCACGACAATGATATATATGCTGAACCCTTTGGACAGGAGGATTGTCCACTGCTCTGTTTCAGGGAAGAGAAGGGGCAGCGCCACAAGGAATGTCACAGGCGGTATCAGATGGAATGCATGCCGCAGCACATTGCTGTCTGTTATATAGTTGTCCCACGTGTATGCTGTCTTGGCTGCAAGCCGTCTCGCAAGAGGAATCAGCAGTCTGCAGCACAGGAAATCTACAAGATATGCAAGCAGGACAATCGCGCATGACACAATGATGCGTGTCTGGATGGTCATCTCAAATATTTCAAGTGTATTCTGTTCCATGGATGCGATGAAAACGGTTTCAAAGTTATAAAAAATCTCACAATGTCTTAGTGACAGCAGTATGTATCTCTATATTTGCCTGACGGCCACATATACTGTAGCGCCTCGGCATAGCAAAAACATTTGCTCTGCTCTCGGCTTCTGCGCAATTTGGCCTGACGGCCACATATACTGTAGCGCCTCGGCATAGCAAAAACATTTGCTCTGCTCTCGGCTTCTGCGCAATTTGGCCTGACGGCCACATATACTGTAGCACCTCGGCATAGCAAAAACATTTGCTC
>JADILX010000080.1 GCA_017695025.1 Candidatus Cryptobacteroides excrementavium | reverse complement strand
GCCTTAAAGCCGGCAGTTCCGAGAGTGCATTGACATATCCGAGCATCGCCGCTCCGCCGAATCCGAGGGAATGCAGTTGCTTCAGGTTGTCCGGCGTGACTCCTCCGAGGGCAATGACTTTTTCGTCGATGATGCCTGCCCCGGAAGCCCTGCGAAGAACTTCAGGCGTGAATCCGGCGCTGTAGCCCTGTTTGGAGATACTGTCGAAGACCGGGCTCAGAAAGACGTAGTTGCAGACAGGCTTCCATCGCTCAATTTCTTCCAGCGAATGGCATGAACGGCTGACATGTCCTGTATATCCGGCCGGTATTTCACTGCGGCGGGCATTCAGATGTATTCCCAGCAGCCCGTAAGGCCCGGCAAGTTCGAAGAAATCATGGATGACAATCCTGGCCCGCTCCTCTGTGGTCAGGGCGTCAAGCAGCCTTGCGCAGTCCGATTCTGCCGTCCCCGGCTTTCTCAGATGGACTATGTCCACCCCGCAGGAAAGCAGTCTGCCTATAAAAGAGGCTTCCCCGTCAAAGAATGATGGGGAAGTCACGGTTATCCAGAGCATCGGGCGGCCTGTCATTTGAGTTTGCCGATGATAAGGTCGGCGACCTTCTTCCCGGACATTAGCATGCCTCCGAAGATAGGCCCCATGCGCGGGGTGCCGCTCACCGCAGATGCAGCCATGCCGCAGACATAGAGCCCGGGATAGATTTCCTTCGTCCCGTTCACGACTTCCTGCTCACCGGCCACCACATCGAGGGAACGTTCGCCGATGACGTCTCCGGTATCAGTGGAGAGGCGGATGCCATTCTTGCGGGCAACTGTCCTGCATATCTCGCTGTCATGACCAGTGCCGTCGATGACACATTTTGCCATGATGTTGAGCGGGTCCACATGCAGTCCCTCGCGGAGCACCGGAGTCCAGTTCACGACCACGCCGCTGACTACATTGTTCTTGAACACTACATCCTCCACCGAGTAGCAGTTGAAGATAGTGGCTCCCTCATGCACGGCCTTGTAAAGCAGGGCGGAAGTGCTCTCGACGGAATCCATCACATACAGCCCCTCGCCGTACGGCTTATAGTTGATATCAAAATCTTTCACAATGTCAAGCGCCTCTTCCTGCACGACAATCTGGTTGAACATCATGGCGCCGCCCCACATGCCTCCGCCAGGGGAAAGTTTGCGGTCAAACTGTGCTACCTTGAGTCCGGCCTTGGCCAGATAATATGCTGCCACGATGCCTGACGGGCCTCCGCCAACAATGGCGACATCGATGTCGAGATTCCTTTCAAGTTTTTCAAAATAGGTACTTATGATACCCCGTGAAACATTCTTCTCAATCATTGTTATCTTTTTTATTTAATAATTTATAATATCTGCCGGATTCACATGCCGTACACCAGTCCAGCAATCTTTCTCATTTCCGCAACCGGGTCTGCTGCCCTCAGTATGCTTCCGCTCAGTGCTATGCCGTTGGCCCCGGTAGACAGTATCTCCGGGATATCGGCAAGACATATTCCGCCTATCGCCACTATCGGCAGGGCAATGCCCCCGGCTTTCATCCCTGCGACAAGCCGTCTGTACCCTTCAAGGCCGAGCACCGGGGCAAGGTTTTTCTTGGTGGTGGTAAAGCGGAATGGCCCGCAGCCTATATAGTCAGCCCCTTGTGCCGCAAGCCTGCTGATGTCCTCAAAAGTATTGGCTGTCCCTCCGATGATGAATCCGCTTCCTGCCATCTCTCTTGCCTTGTCCACAGGCATGTCATTCTTGCCCAGATGGACTCCGTCTGCACCTGCCTTCATTGCGGCTTCCACATGGTCGTCAACTATAAAAACAGCACCACGACGTCTGCATTCCGGCAATATCAGCCCCGCTGTCCGTTCCACCTCTTCCTCCGTGGCATCTTTCATCCTCAACTGTATCCACCTGCATCCGCCCTCAAGGGCCAGCATCGCCGCATCAAAATACGAATATTTCTCCGTAAAGTGCGTGATGAACTGCAGCCTGCAGGCGTTTCTCATGTCCGGTGTCATTCCCATTGTCAACATACTGTATCAAACGAGATGCAAATATATATCATAACACCCAATTTTGTAACTGCCGGAGACAAATCAATCGTCGCCATATTACTTTTTCTCATTTCTCTCGACAACATATCGATATAAAAACTATATTTGCACATGTATTAACAATGCTGTTAAATAATATTGTTAAACATATCTGTGAATAAAATTATTGGCGATATGATTCATGTGGCACAAAAGAATAGGGACATTGGAGTTGATAGTTCCAGACAGACAGAGTCCGGCCCGAAAAATACTGAGCAGGCAATAATGGAAGCGGCAGAGGAACTTTTTCTCGAGATGGGATACAACCAGGCCACGACCACCTTGATTGCGAAAAGGGCCGGGGTCACGCATGCCATGCTCCACTATTATTTCAGGACCAAGGAACATGTCTTCATGAAGGTGCTGGAGAAGATTCTCGGGGAACTGATGCAGTCATTCCGTCCTGTGATGTCCAGGGACGAGCCTTTCTGGGAGACACTTGAGAAAGGGATTTCAACTCATTTTGATTTCCTTGCGGAGCATCCGCGCTTTGCCCCGTTCCTCTATGATACGATGATTCACAATCCCGAACTCATTGACCGCATGAAGGAGAATTTCCTGCCGGTCATGGAGAGAGTGTTCAAGTTCCATGTCGGGAGAATCGAGGAGGAGATTGCAGGCGGCAGAATCTGCCGGATAGACCCTGTGCAACTGATGGCAGACATTGTTACCCTGAATCTGTCCACATTCCTGCTGATGCCTGTGGCCGGCAAACTGACCGGAGTGACTCCGGACGCACTTGAGGGCTCAGCGCAGCAGACGTTCGCCCGGCCCCATGCGCAGACCTGCCTGCCAGAAGAAAATCCATTCCTCGAAGCCAGGAAGGCTGAAATAATAGCCCTTGTCAGATACAGACTGTACGGGAAGCTCTGATGACCGGGTCAAAACGGATGTAATCCTGCAATATGACAGTTATAGGTACGTAATATGACAGTTATGAGTATTGTGAAAAAACTTGAATGCATTGTTGCTCTGCTGCTTGCCTCTCTGGCCCTCCAGCGGCAGGCGGGGGCGCAGGTGACAATCGACAGTTGCATGAGGATGGCTCGCGAGAACTATCCGCAGATCCGGCAGTTGAATCTCATCGAAGAGGCTTCCCATTATGAGATTGCATCCATAGCGAAGTCATGGCTTCCGCATCTTAATATTTCAGGAAAGGCCACCTACCAGTCAGATGTTGTGGAGATGCCGTTCGAAATCCAGGGATTTACGTTCAATCTGCCTCACGACCAGTATTCCCTTGTCGGAGAAATCAGCCAGACCATCTGGGACGGCGGCACAACCGGAAGCCAGAAAGATGTGGCTGCGTCCGGGGCCCGGGTGCAGAAGGAGCAGGTGGAGGTGTCCCTCTATTCAATAAATGAGAGAGTCGAGAAAATATTCCTCGGGATACTGCTCTATGACGGCCAGTTGCAGCAGAACGGCATATTGATGCAGAGCCTGGAGAGAAATGCGCGGCAGGCACAGGCATGTATCGAGAGCGGCACGGCCTACCGCTCCGACCTTGAGATGATAGAGGTGAATATCCTCAACTGCGAGCAGCAGAGGGAGGAGCTGGAAAAAGACCGCAGCACATATGTGGCAATGCTGGAAAAACTTACCGGAACCAGCCTTGCAGGGCAGACATTCGTTGTCCCGGATGAAAACGCCGGGTGGCTCATGCGGGATGACATACAGAGACCTGAACTCGGCCTGTATGACGCCCAACTACAGCAGCAGGAAGCCATGGTGCGCCAGCTCAATTCGAAAATCTCCCCGAAATTCACCCTTTCCCTGCAGGGCGGGGTCGGACGGCCTGGCCTGAACATATTGGAAAATACTTTCCAGCCGTACTGGACGGCCGGAGTCAGGATGTCCTGGGACATAGGCGCCCTGTACACGAGAAAGGATGAGAAGCGCAAACTTGACGCCCAGATTCGAAAAATCGAGTCCGACAGGGAGACGTTCCTGTTCAATACCGACCTTGATGCCGCACAGATGAGGAGTTCCGTCGACAAGGCCAGGGCCCTGCTGGAGCGGGACAAGAAAATAATAGCCCTCAGGGAATCAATCCGTTCGGCAGGAGAGGAACAGTACCGCAACGGAGTCATCACCATGACGGACCTGATGTCCAGGATAGATGACGAATATAATGCCAGGGTGGCCGAGTCCATCCACAGGATCCAGTTGCTCATGGCCATCTACGACCTCAGGAACTGCATGGGATACTGATTAGAATTTGTGCTGTTATAATCATTTGCATTGGCCGGACATAAAAAGGTCCGTGTCGTCGTGGCCGCCCGTGGCCTCGTGAACGGGAGGGACCCGCGCCCGCGTGGAAGAGATTTACCGCACGGACTTTTGTATGTCCGGTGCGCCAAAGGATAAACCGTTAAAACTATATATTATGAAATCACATATAGTCAATGCGGCGCTGGCCGCCGCTGCTATTCTTTCAGCCGCCGGATGCGGCATGAGGGAACCTGATTACGATGCCTGCGGACAGATAAATGCGACGGAGGTGATTGTCTCTGCCGAAAGCAGCGGTAGACTCATCAGTTTTGCCGTCACGGAAGGAGACAGGCTGAAGGCCGGCGAATGTGCCGGGCAGATAGATTCCGTGCAGACATGGCTCCAGAAAGAGGAATTGCTCAGCCGGAAGCAAAGTGCAGAGGTTAAAACCGTGGATGTCGAATGCCAGACCCGCGCCCAGTATGCCCGGCTGGAGAATCTGAAAAACGAGCTGAAGCGCTCACGTGACTTGCTGGAAAAGGATGCCGGGACACAGAAACAGGTCGACGACCTCGAGTCGGAAATCAGCGTCCTGGAAGGACAGATAGCGGCGGCAGAACAGAATTACAGGCAGAACAACGAGAGCGTCAGGGCAGAGATGGCCACTCTTGATGTCCAGATTGCCCAGACCGAGGACAAACTCAGGAAATGCAGGATAATTGCCCCTGTTTCAGGGACAGTCCTTGAGAAATATGCAGAGGAAGGGGAGAGTGTCACTTCCGGACGGCAGTTATTCAAAATCGCAGACATGGACAATCTCTATGTCAAGGCATACTTCCCTTCGGTCCGGCTTGCAGGCCTTCATGTCGGGGACAAGGTGAAAGTCATCCCGGACGACGGGACTGCAGAGCCGGCGGAGTACGAAGGCACGGTGACATGGATTTCCGATGAGGCCGAATTCACTCCGAAAAACATCCAGACCCGGGACGAAAGGGCTGACCTCGTATATGCGGTGAAGGTGGCGGTCAGGAATGACGGCAGCCTCAGGCTCGGGATGTACGCCTATGTCATCATTTAGCCATTGTCACCCCCGGAAGTCATTGTCACCGTAGAAAATAATCGCAGGTTAAAGAAAGTAAAATTGCAGGTTAAGGGAAATGAATGCCATAGAAATAGACAGCATATCCAAGAATTATGGGGATGTCCGGGCCTTGCGGGATGTCTCCCTGACAGTGAATCAGGGCGAAATCTTCGGGCTGATAGGTCCTGACGGGGCGGGGAAGACCACCCTGTTCCGCATCATGACCACCCTGATGCTGGCCGATTCCGGTTCCGGCAAAGTCTGCGGGCTCGACATTGTGAAGGATTTTGCCCGTCTGCGGCGCATCATAGGATATATGCCCGGCCGTTTTTCTCTCTATCAGGACCTGAGCGTCAAGGAAAACCTGGACTATTTTGCCACTCTCTTCGGAACCACTGTCAAGGAAAACTATGATAATATCAAGGAAATATATTCCCAGATAGAGCCGTTTGCAGACCGCAGGGCCGGGAAACTGTCCGGCGGTATGAAGCAGAAACTGGCACTCTGTTGTGCCCTTGTGCACAAGCCCTCTGTCCTCTTTCTTGATGAGCCTACAACAGGTGTGGATGCGGTCAGCCGCAAGGATTTCTGGACAATGCTTGCCAGAATCAAGGCATCTGGGGTGACGGTGTTCGTCTCCACCCCATATATGGATGAGGCGGCGATGTGCGACAGGCTTGCCCTCATAAGGGACGGCGTCATAATAGGGACAGGCACTCCGGAAGAAATCATTTCCGGATTTCCGTTCAGGCTGCTATCGGTAAAGGGACGCAGGATGTACCCTATGCTGAAACAGTTGCGCAAGACCGCAGGGGTCATAACCTGCTTTTCTTTCGGGGATTTCCATCATGTGACATATAGTCCGGAAGTGACCGGAAAAGACCGGATTCTTGCCGGACTCGCGGAAGCCGGCTTCGGAGACTGTACGGCAAAGGAAATCAGCCCTGGAATAGAGGACTGCTTCATGTGGCTCTCCCACAGAGGTGATAGTGACAGGCAGGCTGGGGCAGGAATGCAGCAATTATAAATGTACAGGATGCATTTCAAGGATATACGGGATTGTTAATAGTGACTGGGAAATGGAGCGTAATGCAGTGGAAATAAGAAATCTCACAAAGAAATTCGGGGATTTTACGGCAGTGGACAATATCAGTTTCGATGTGCGGAAAGGAGAGATTTTCGGCTTCCTCGGGGCGAACGGGGCAGGCAAGACCACGGCCATGAGGATTCTGTGCGGCCTGAGCCTTCCGACGGCAGGGGATGGTACGGTAGCCGGATATGACATCAACACTCAGCAGG
This sequence comes from Candidatus Cryptobacteroides excrementavium, assembly GCA_017695025.1. Taxonomy (GTDB): domain Bacteria; phylum Bacteroidota; class Bacteroidia; order Bacteroidales; family UBA932; genus Cryptobacteroides; species Cryptobacteroides excrementavium. Next base: position 3,707 of record JADILX010000080.1, on the reverse strand, counting down.
AGAAAATCAAGAGGCACATAGGTTATATGAGCCAGAAATTCTCCTTGTACCCGGACCTGACGGTGAAGGAGAATATCCGTCTTTTCGGTGGAATCTACGGTCTCCGTGACAGACAGATACGGGAGAAGACCGATGCCCTGCTGGGAATGCTGGAGATGCAGTCTGAGAAAGACAAGTTTGCTGGCTCTCTCCCTCTGGGATGGAAGCAGAAACTGGCGTTCAGCATAGCCATGATTCATGACCCTGAAATCATTTTCCTCGACGAGCCGACCGGAGGAGTCGACCCTGAGACGAGACGGCGGTTCTGGGAGATGATATATGATGCCTCCGAAAAGGGAACGACGGTCTTTGTGACGACACACTATATGGACGAGGCAGAATACTGCGACCGGGTCTCCGTCATGGTCGACGGGAGAATCGCCGCCCTTGATTCTCCGGAGAGGCTGAAGTCAGCGTATGGGGCGGATAACATGGATGAGGTCTTCAGAATCATAGTCAGATGAAAGAGTTCACAGCATCGGTTATAAAGGAGTTCCGGCATATCTTCCGGGACAGGCGGACCATACTCATTGCCATGGTGATGCCTGTGGTCCAGATTATCCTCTTCGGATTTGCCGTCAGCACGGAAGTCAATGATGTCCGCGTGGCAGTCTGCGGCGACCTGGTCGACCCTGCGGTGAGGAATGTCGTGGACAGGATAGACAACAACAGATATCTCAGGGTATCCGGCAGCCTGTCCTCTCCTTCTGAAATCACCGGTGTCTTCAGAAGGAATGAGGCTGATGTCGCGGTATGCTTCGGACGGAATTTCGGGGGAAATCTCGCACCTTCCGGCCATGCGCAGGTCAGAATCATCGGGGACGGCTCCGACCCGAATACGGCCCAGATGATAACCGGTTACATCAAGGGCGTCATACAGTCGGAGCAGACTGACGCGGAAGTGGCCTTCGCCGGAGAGAGGAAAGCCTCGATGGTCCCCGTAGTCCAGCTGATGTACAACCCTGCGATGAAGTCTTCCTATAATTTCGTTCCCGGGGTCATGGGGCTCATCCTCATGCTGATATGTACGATGATGACGGCTGTGTCCATAGTCAGGGAAAAGGAGACCGGCACTCTGGAACTTCTGCTTGTCTCGCCGGTGAAGCCGCTTTGGATCATGCTGAGCAAGATGATTCCATATCTGGTGCTCTCGGCCGTGAACTTCGCGACAATCCTGCTGCTGTCGCACTATGTGATGGAAGTCCCGGTAAACGGCAGTCTGCTGCTCCTGTGCTTTGCGGCGCTGGTCTTTGTGGTGACATCACTCGCCCTTGGCCTGCTCATTTCGGTGATATCCCCGAACCAGCGGACGGCTCTCCTTATCTGCGGCATGGGGCTCACAATGCCGACTATGATATTTTCCGGCATCATCTTCCCTTGCGAAAGTATGCCGGAAGTGCTTCAGTGGTTTTCCGACATCATTCCGGCAAAATGGTTCATAATTATTGTGAAGAAAATAATGATACAGGGAACTGGCCTCGTCTCTGCGGCAAAGGAGATGACAATACTGGCCGGAATGGCGGCCCTGCTTCTGGCTGTGAGCGTAAAGAGTTTCAGGACACGACTTCAGTAAGGGAGGACGGACTATGTGGAAATATCTGCTCGAAAAGGAATTCAAACAATTTTTCAGGGACCCGGGGCTTCCCCGGATGGCCCTGATGTTTCCGGTGCTCATGATGCTGGTGTTCCCGTTTGCCGTGAGCATGGAGATAAGGAACATCAATCTGGCTGTAGTTGACAGCGGCAGAAGCGGAGAGTCATCCCGTCTACTTGAAAAATGCACCTCCTCCGGCTATTTCCGCCTTGTGGCATTCTGCGGCAGTCCTGAGGAGGCGATGCAGTTGATGGATGAAAACAAGGCGGACGCCATCATTACGATAGCATCTGACTTCAGCGAGGAAATCGGCAACGGAAGCGGATTTCCGGTCGGGATAAAGGTCAATACTGTCAACGGGACACGGGGAAGTATCGCCTCCCAGTATCTTCAGAACTGCATCATGATGTATCTGCAGGACAGAAATGCCCGCGGGGCCGGCGCCTCCGTACAGTCCGCAGCCTCTGTTTCTGCCGCGCAATCCGTCCCTGCCGGACCGGCAATCGATGTCTCCGAGAAATACTATTTCAATACCCACCTCGACTACAAACTGTTCATGATACCTGCGCTGATAGTCATAGGCATCACCATGATCACAGCCTTCCTTCCGTCCATGAACATCGTCTCGGAGAAGGAGACCGGTACCATCGAGCAGATAAATGTCACTCCGGTGAGCAAGTCGGCCTTCATCATCTGCAAGATGATCCCTTATTGGGCGATAGCCTTTTTCGTCCTGACTGCCTGTCTTCTGATTGCCTGGGCCGTCTTCGGCTATGTGTGCCGGGGAAATGTGCTGTGGCTCTACCTTTACACCACCCTTGACATAATCGTGATGGCCGGGCTCGGACTTCTCATCTCCAACTACAGCAGCAATGCCCAGCAGGCCATGTTCGTCATCTGGTTCTTCGCCGTGATATTCATGCTCATGAGCGGCATCTTCACCCCGATAGCCTCCATGCCCGGCTGGGCGCAGGCAATCACATATCTCAATCCGATGCGGTATTATGCCGACGCCATGCGCTCCGTCTACCTCAAGGGCAGCAGCCCACTTGACATCTGGTACGATGCCGCCGGACTGGCAGCCATCGGTGCGGTCATGGTCGGCTGGGCAATCGCCAGCTACAGGAAATCCTCGTGAAACATAATATTTTGTAAAAAATCATTAAATTTGAAGCAATTGTGTGTCTCTGCCGCAGGAAAGGCGCTGTGACAATGGAATACGATGGCTTCAATTATATTTTTTGATACTGAAATAGATCCGAAGACAGGAAAAATACTGGATATCGGTGCAGTGAGGGATGATGGGGTTATTTTCCATCGGAATTCAATCCATGATTTTTCCGGTTTTCTGCAGGGAACTGAATTCGTCTGCGGGCATAATGTCCTGTCCCATGACATGAAATATGTCGGGAAGGCTATGAAAACTGCCGGGATAGACGGATCGAATGTCATTGACACATTGTATCTGTCGCCTCTGATGTTTCCAAAGAAGCCTTATCATTCACTTCTGAAAGACGACAAACTTCTGGCTGATGAACTCAGCAATCCTCTGAATGACTCAGAAAAAGCCAGGGAACTTTTTGATTCCGAATGCACGGCATTCAATGCCATTGATGAAGACCTGAAGGAAATCTATTATTCTCTTTTGGAAAACACGGCAGAGTTCGGAGCATTTTTCAGGTATGCCGGTTATCGCGGCCACAGTTCCAGGGAATCCGGCTCGGTGTCTTTGTTCATGAGAAGCCTGCAGAATATGTTCCGTCCGGACAATTCTGCAGAAACGGCAGACAAGATCAAGAGACGGTTCAGGGAGGAGATATGTATAAATGCCGATATTTCCGGCATGGTCAGAAAATATCCGATAGGTCTGGCATATTGTCTGGCACTGATTGACGCATTGGACAAAAGTCCGTCTGTCAAATCCGTGACCCCTCCATGGGTTCTGCACAATTATCCTGAAGTTGAGCAACTTATGTTCAGACTCAGGAACAGTCCATGTCTGGAAGGCTGTCCATTCTGCAACAAGGCCTTTGACATACATGCCGGGCTTAAAGAGTGGTTCGGCTTCGGCTCT
>JADILX010000079.1 GCA_017695025.1 Candidatus Cryptobacteroides excrementavium | reverse complement strand
TTATTATATTTATATTTGCAGAATTGAAATTATTTGGATATGGGAAAGAAATTGGTCGTGGGTATTACCCAGGGGGACGGCAATGGCATAGGCTACGAGGTCATCATCAAGTCTTTCGCTGATGAAAGGATGCTGGACATGTGTACGCCTGTCGTGTATGGCTCCTCAAAGATATTCGGATTCTACAGGAAACAGATCCACAATCTTGAGCAGATAAATACAAATGTGATAACATCGGCAAAGGATGTCCATCAGAAGAGAGTAAATATCGTGAACTGTCTTCCGGACAGTGTGTTCGTGGAGCCCGGCCAGGCTACTCCGGAGTCTGCCAAGTCTGCCATGGCGTCATTGAAATGTGCAGTGGAGGATATCCGCAACGGATATATAGATGTACTGGTGACAGCTCCCATCAACAAGAGGGCGATGGTCAATGAAGGTTTCGGATATACCGGGCATACGGAATATCTTGAGCATGAGTTCGGCGTGGAAGAGGGGCTCATGATAATGGTGAGTGACCAGTTGAAAGTGGCGGTCGCTACGGGGCACATACCTTTGAAGAATGTTCCCGAGAGCCTTTCAACCGATCTTATTCTCAAGAAACTGAGGATAATGAAGTCTTCTCTGCAGAGGGATTTCGGTATCGTAGCCCCGAAGATAGCAGTGCTAGGCCTCAATCCGCATTGCGGTGACGGCGGCCTGCTCGGAGATGAAGAGCAGTCTGTTATCCTGCCTGCTGTCAAGGCTGCCAATGATGAAGGAATCCTTGCTTTCGGCCCTTATTCTCCTGACGGATTCTTCAGTCTGGGCAACTACAGCCGTTTTGATGCTACGCTTGCCATGTATCATGACCAGGGGCTCATCCCGTTCAAGGCCCTTGCCTTTGAGCGTGGTGTGAACTATACTGCAGGGCTTCCGATAGTCCGGACATCCCCGGACCATGGCACTGCATACGATATGGCCGGAAGGGACATGGCCGACCCGAGGTCGATGATGTCATCCATCTACACTGCAATCGACATCTACCACAACCGCGAAAAGTATGATGCACTGCAGGCCGGGAAGATGCCGGTGACACATGAGCAGGCAGGAAGACAGGATAAGGGAAAGCCGGTGATAGAGTGAGACCTGCCATTTTCATCTATACTGACGGCTCCTCCAGAGGCAATCCCGGCCCTGGCGGATATGGCGTGATCCTCAGATGCGGGGACCGCGAACTTGAACTTTCCGGAGGCTTCGCCTGCACTACAAACAACAGGATGGAACTTCTCGCTGTGATAAAAGGCCTCGAGGCTGTAAAGTGGGAGAATGCGGAGATTCATCTGTGGAGTGATTCTTCCTATGTCGTGAATGCCATCAATAAAGGATGGCTTGACAACTGGGTGCGTAAAGGGTTTGCGAAGGTCCGGAATCCCGATCTGTGGCAGCGTTTCCTTCCATTGTACAGGAGGCACAGGGTGACTTTCCATTGGCTGAAAGGGCATGCCGGCCATCCCGAGAATGAAAGATGCGATGCCCTTGCAGTGGCTGCGGCCTCCCGTCCCGGCCTGCCCGAAGATACGGGCTATATGCAGGAAGCCCAAGCGGCAACACTAATATGACAGACATTATGGACAATACTTGCACATACACTCCTCTGGTATCAGTGATAGTCCCTGTGTACAATGCCGCCCAGACACTCGAGAGATGTGTCGAGGGTATTCTTGCACAGTCGTTTTCTGACTTCGAACTCATCCTTGTGGATGACGGGAGTACAGATGCTTCAGGTGCCATCTGTGCGGCTTATTCTGACGCAGACAGCAGGGTAGTGGTGGTTTCCCAGCCCAACAAAGGGGTGTCGGCTGCAAGGAATGCCGGCCTTGACCGCGCCAGGGGACGTTATGTGGCTTTCTGTGACAGTGATGATACGGTCAAGGACTACTGGCTTTCTTCCATGGTCGCGGTTGCGGAAAAGGCGGGGATGATCGTATGTGGCTACAATATCCTGAGGCCGGGGGAGCATGAGTGGACGCAGGAGACGCTCGGCCATACCGAGATTTTTACCGATGATGATGTGCTTCTTGAGACGCTCCTCGGCAAGCGGCTTTTCCAGTTTATCTGGAATAAACTCTTCAAGATGAGTCTCATCAGGGAGTCCGGGCTGAAGTTCGATGAGTCCTTCACCATATTTGAGGACGAGTATTTTGTCCTTGGGTATATCCGGCTTGTCCACCGGGTTATCTGTATCCCGGAGTGCGGCTACAATTACTGGTGCCCTCCGGATTTCATGAAAAAATATGACTTCGGCATAGATTCTTTCCAGTCGGTAGTAGAGCGGATCTATGAGATAGTGAAGGATGTGCCCGGAAGGCTGCATCTTCCGTCGGTTGTATATTGGTACAAGGTAGCCCTTGGAAGATATGTCTCATCTCACACCTACCGTCAGTCTGCCGGGTATCTGCAGTTTGCCAAAAGGCTTGCGGATACTTTCAACGATGGCCCGATGAGTCATCTGAGCGTAAGGATATTGCCTCCGAGGCTGCTGTATTGGCTGCTGAGGGCAAAAAGTATCTGACGGGGAAGCACGTCTCTTGTGAATGTCCGGGGTATTGACTATTTTTGAAGATGGCAATCTGTCCATGGACTGTGCCCCAAGGGCGGATGACTCTAAAATGATACGTCATACTGACTTTTTCTTATGAAAGGAATCGTACTTGCAGGAGGCTCGGGGACAAGACTTTATCCCATAACAAAAGGGGTGAGCAAGCAACTCTTGCCCATTTATGACAAGCCGATGGTCTATTATCCCATATCGGTGCTCATGTCGGCAGGGATAAGGGATATCCTCATCATATCCACCCCCGAGGATCTTCCATCTTTCAGAAGGCTTCTCGGGGACGGTTCTGACTATGGTGTGGCCTTTGAATATGCCGTGCAGCCGAGTCCGGACGGACTTGCCCAGGCGTTCATCATAGGGGCTGACTTTATAGGGAACGACAGCGTATGTCTCGTGCTCGGGGACAACATTTTCCATGGGGCAGGTCTTGACGGCCTGCTGAAAGACGCTGTGAGGACTGTTGAGGAGGAGGGAAAGGCCACGGTGTTTGGCTACAGGGTGGATGACCCGGAACGTTACGGGGTCGCTGAATTCGATTCAGCCGGGAATTGCCTGTCCATCGAAGAGAAGCCTGAGCATCCGAAGTCCAATTATGCTGTGGTGGGACTTTATTTCTATCCCAACAGTGTTGTTGAGGTGGCCAGGAGAGTGAGGCCGTCAGCAAGAGGGGAACTTGAGATAACGTCTGTCAACCAGAAGTATCTCTCTGACGGCCTGCTGAAGGTGCTGGCGATGGAGCGCGGCTTTGCATGGCTCGATACCGGGACTCATGACTCTCTTGCAGAGGCCTCGATTTTTGTTGAAGTGATAGAAAAGAGACAGGGGCTTAAGATAGCATGTCTTGAAGGTATTGCGTATATGAACGGCTGGATTGACGGGGACAGGCTGGAGAGGATTGCCGCCCCTATGCTGAAGAGCCAGTACGGGCAGTATCTGATGAAAGTGCTGGAAGAGTCCCGGCGTACAGGTGCGGCTGTCCGGGACTGAAAAATCTTTTTGACATGGAAGTTATCAGGACATCGCTTGAGGGGGTAGTCATCATTGAACCCCGTATATTCCCGGATTCCCGGGGTTATTTCTTCGAATCTTTTTCAGAACGGGATTTCTGCCGGCAGGTGCGAGCGGTGAGGTTTGTACAGGACAATGAAAGCCGCTCGTCATATGGAGTAGTGAGAGGCCTGCATTTCCAGAAACCACCGTATGCCCAGGGGAAACTGGTGCGTGTGGTGAAAGGGGTTGTGCTGGATGTGGCTGTCGACATAAGGCGGGGCTCCCCGACTTTCGGAAAGCATGTCGCCGTGGAATTGAGCGGAGACAATCACAGGCAACTGTTCGTCCCGCGTGGGTTTGCACATGGGTTTGCAGTCCTGAGCGATGATGCCATATTCCAGTACAAATGTGACAATTTCTATGCTCCTCAGAGCGAGGCGGCCCTTGCATGGGATGATCCTGATCTCGGGATAGACTGGAGGGTGCCGGCAGAAAGTGTGCTGCTTTCAGACAAGGACAGGCATCACTGCAGGCTGAAAGATGCCGGATGGCTTTTCGACTATGGGACAGACTACTATTCAGACGGGACAGGAGGATTGACACTATGAATATTCTGGTGACAGGGGCAAATGGCCAGTTAGGCAGGGAACTGAGGCGGGTGTCTGCAGGCAGCAGGGACAACTATGTCTTCACGGATGTGACCGAGATTCCTGGTGCCGGGACCGTGATGCTTGACGTGACCCGCAGGGATGATGTCGAGAGGCTGATCATGGAGAGGGATATAAAGATTGTCATCAATTGCGTGGCATATACCAATGTGGACAGGGCCGAGGATGACAGGGAGTGTGCCGAACGGCTCAACAGCGGGGCGGTATATAATCTCGCAGGCGCGATAGGACGGAACGGAGGAATGCTTGTCCACATCTCCACGGACTATGTATTCGGCGGCAATCCATGCAATACCCCGTGCAGGGAGGATGAACCTGCCTGTCCTGCCGGTGTCTACGGCCAGACCAAACTGCAGGGCGAAGAGGCCGTGCTCAGAGCGGGGTGCAGGTATCTTATCTTCAGGACAGCATGGCTTTACAGTGAGTACGGGAAGAATTTTCTCAGGACAATGCTCAGGCTGACTGCCGGGAAAAAGGAACTTAATGTGGTCTTTGACCAGGTCGGGACACCGACATATGCGTATGACCTTGCAGAAGCCATATTCAGGATTATCGAGGACAGGAAGTACGAAGGGCACGATGGTGTCTATCATTACAGCAATGAAGGTGTATGCTCATGGTTCGATTTTGCGAAGATGATAGCCGAATACTCCGGCAACACCCGGTGCGACATCCGCCCGTGCCACAGTGACGAGTTCCCTAGCAAGGTCAGAAGGCCGTCATACTCCGTACTCGACAAGACAAAGTTCAAGAATACATTCGGAATCAGGATACCGTACTGGACTGATTCATTAAAAAGATGCATTGAGTCCATCAATAGTATGGAGCAGCCATAAATTTCAGGACACCATGGGTTTCAGAAGGAACATAATCATCACCGGGGGAGCCGGTTTCATCGGCAGCCATGTTGTGCGCAGGTTTGTAGACAGGTATCCGGACTACAGGATAGTCAACGTGGACAATCTTACCTATGCAGGCAATCTTGCCAATCTTGCCGACGTCGCGATGCGTCCCAACTATGTTTTCGAGAAAGCGGATATCTGCGATTTCGGCAGGATGCTGGACGTGATGCGGAAATATTCCGTGGACGGTATCATCCATCTTGCAGCGGAGAGCCATGTGGACAGGAGCATCAATGATCCGTTTACATTTGCAAAGACCAATGTCCTCGGTACGCTGAGCCTTCTTCAGGCGGCAAAGGCAGTATGGGAGCCGGGAGGATGGACAATGCCTTCTGCAGAGCCTGGTAACGGGCCCGTAACCTGCAGATTCTACCATATTTCCACAGACGAAGTCTATGGTGCGCTCGACCTTACATGCCCACAGGGCCGGCTGTCGGAAACATCTGCCCATATGGTGTATGGAGACGGATTCTTTACGGAGGATACCGGCTACCGCCCACACAGTCCGTATTCGGCTTCAAAGGCTTCTTCAGACCATTTCGTCCGGGCTTTCCATGACACGTACGGTATGCCTGTTGTTATCTCCAACTGTTCCAACAATTACGGCCCGTATCAGTTCCCGGAGAAACTCATACCTCTGTTCATCAACAATATCCGTCAGGGCAAGCCGCTCCCTGTATATGGGAAAGGGGAGAATGTCCGGGACTGGCTTTATGTCGAGGACCATGCACGTGCTATAGACCTTATATTCCATAGAGGCGGGACAGCCGGAACATATAATGTGGGAGGTTTCAATGAATGGAAGAATATAGATGTGGTGAAACTTCTCGTCAGGACAGTCGACAGACTTATGGGAAGGGCGGAAGGCCATTCTCTCGGGCTGATAACATATGTGTCCGACCGTAAGGGGCATGACATGAGATATGCGATTGACTCCACCAGACTCCACAAGGAACTCGGGTGGTCGCCGTCGCTGCAGTTCGAGGAGGGGATAGAGAAGACGGCGGAATGGTATCTCGCTCATCAGGACTGGATGGACAGCGTCACTTCAGGGGACTATATGAAGTATTATGATGAAATGTACAGTAACAGATAAATATCAGCGGATATGGGAACTTCAAAAAAAATGGCGGCTGTGCTGCTTGCAGTGTCCGTGTTTTCTGCCACTGCCTTGTCTGCCGCATCTCGCGGCGGTGTGGATGCCGGGTATCTCAACTCCAGATATTCCGTGAAGTCCAATGCCACAGGAAGTAAAATGTCGGACTATTTTCTCAATGGATTTTATGTCGGGCTGAGTGATGAGGTGCGTCTTTTTGCCGGGCTGCATATTCAGCCGGGCCTGTATTATTCGTATCTGACGGACAAGTCCCGTCCCGATGTCCTGTCTTTCAGGCTGAACGGTGACATTACCGAGCATAGCCTGAATCTTCCGATCATGCTGAAATATAAGTTCGGTCTTCCGGGGGTGAAACTCTATGTCTTTGGCGGGCCTACTCTGTATCTCGGCCTTGTCTCCAGGCAGAAGTACACCGTAGTGGGAGAATATGGCGGCCATCTTGTCAACGGTGATATTTCATATAACATGTACACCGGGAAGGCAAGGTATGACGGGGTGGATATCATGGCAGATGATGCCAATCCTTTCAGCCATGTGCTTCCGGACTGGCGGTACAGCCGGTTCGACGTACAGATGGGGGCCGGAGTGGGCATCGAGTTCCTGAGATTCCTTGAGGTCAAGGCAGGCTATGACTGGGGGCTCCTCGACCGTCACAGGGGCAGCGGGGCAGAAATAAGGAGGGACCAGGTCTATATAGCCGTAGGGTTCAGATTCTGATGTATGTAATATAGTGCGTTGCAATATGCAGGTCTCAAAAAGGATTTCGGAAATATCATATTCCCCGATACGCAAACTGTCTCCGCTGGCTGACGAGGCAAAGCGACGCGGGGTGAAGGTGTACCATCTCAATATCGGGCAGCCGGACATAAGGACACCCGAGTGCGGCCTTGAAAGCCTGAGGAACATCGGGAGGACAGTGCTGGAATACAGCCCGTCTGACGGTTTTCTCTCTTTGCGTAAAAGGCTGTCAGACTATTATTCCGGATACGGGCTGTCATATTCTCCTGATGAAATCATTGTGACTACCGGGGCTTCGGAGGCCCTGATGTTCCTTTTCCTGACATGTCTTGACTATGGAGATGAAATCATCACCGTAGAGCCGACATATGCCAATTATCTCACTTTTGCAGCGGAAGCCGGTGTGCGTGTCGTCCCTGTGCATACTGACATCTCCGACGGATTTGCCCTTCCGCGCCCGGAAGCATTTGAGCGGCTGGTCACATCGCGGACAAGGGCGATACTCATATGCAGCCCCAACAATCCGTCCGGATGCCTCTATACCAGAGACGAGCTTCGGGGACTTGCGGACATTGTCCGCCGGCACGGGCTTTATCTTTTTTCAGACGAGGTGTACAGGGAGTTTGTGTATGACGGGGCTGAATATGTATCCTCCGGACACCTTGGGGAAATCAGCGGGAATACAGTCATAGTGGACTCTTTTTCAAAGCGTTTCTCTGAATGCGGAACACGCGTGGGATGTATTGCCTCCAGAAACCGTGAGGTGCTTTCCGGGATGATGAAACTCTGTCAGGCCCGCCTCAGCCCGCCGCTTCTCGGCCAGCTGGTTGCCGAGGCGTCTTTCGATGCCGGGCGGGACTATATCGGGAACGTCATTTCCGAGTACGTGGCCAGGCGCAATGTGCTTGTTTCCGGCCTCAGGAATATCCCCGGTGTGGTTGTCCCTGAGCCGAAAGGGGCATTTTATGTGATGGCGGAACTTCCGGTGGATGATGCCGAGAAGTTCTGCGCATGGTGCCTGTCTGATTTCGACTGCAATGGAGAGACTGTGATGATGGCTCCGGGGGCCGGTTTCTATGTGACTCCGGGCCTCGGGAAAAGACAGGTGCGGATGGCATATGTGCTCAATGCCGAAGCCCTCGGCAGGGCGGTGGAAGTCCTGTCGCAGGCATTATCTTCATATCCCGGGAAATCCGATATTGTTTCCTTTCAATAAAATGATTACATTTGCAGGATTTCGGTCCTGTCGAAATGGGACATAAATTGAATATAAACGATAGAGAAATATGGCATTAGCAGAAATTTTCAGGAAGATGTTCGGTTCCAAGGCGGACCGCGATTTGAAGCAGCTCCAGCCTGTCTTGAATAAAGTTCTTGCTGCGTACGAAAATATTGACCGTCTGTCAGATGATGAACTGAGGGCAAAGTCTGCAGAACTCAGGCAGATTATCAGGGACAGGATAGCAGATGATGAAAGCCGTATCGCGGAGATCCGTGCCGAACTGGAGAAAGACATACCGCTCGACGAGAAAGAGTCTCTTGCCACAGAGTCGGACAAACTTGTCAAGAAAGTGGATGAAGAGATTGAGGCTGTGCTTAACGAGATACTCCCGGAAGCATTTGCGGTGATGAAGTCAACCGCCCGCAGGTTCAAGGAGAACGGGACGATAAGGGTAAAGGCTACGGAGTTTGACCGTACACTCAGCACCTCGAAAGATTTTGTGGAAATCGACGGTGACACGGCAATATGGCACAACCACTGGATGGCAGGCGGGAATGAGATCACCTGGGATATGGTGCATTATGACGTGCAGTTGATCGGCGGTATCGTACTTCATCAGGGAAAAATCGCCGAGATGGCTACCGGTGAGGGAAAGACCCTTGTGGCAACCCTTCCTGTATTCCTTAATGCCCTTGCAGGCAAAGGAGTGCATGTGGTTACAGTCAATGACTACCTGTCCAAGCGAGACTCTGAGTGGATGGGCCCTCTCTATATGTTCCACGGATTGTCAGTAGACTGTATAGACAAGCATCAGCCGAACAGTGAGGCAAGGAAAAAGGCATATGCATGCGATGTGACGTTCGGAACCAACAATGAGTTCGGCTTTGACTACCTGAGGGACAACATGGCCGTATCTCCGAACGATCTCGTGCAGAGGAAGCACCATTATGCCATAGTCGATGAGGTGGACTCAGTGCTCATAGATGACGCACGTACCCCTCTGATTATCTCCGGCCCGGTGCCGAAAGGGGATGACCAGCAGTTCATGGAGTTCAAGCCATATGTCGAGAAACTCTACAACAGCCAGCGCACACTTGTCACATCTACCCTCAATGAGGCCAAAAAACTCATCGCCGAGGGAGACGAGCGCGAAGGCGGGAAACTTCTTCTCAGGGCATACAAGGGACTTCCGAAATACAAGCCTCTTATAAAGTATCTGAGCGAGCCAGGCATCAAGCAACTTCTCCAGAAGACAGAGAACTATTATATCCAGGACAATGAGAGGGAGATGCCCGTCGTCACGGATCCGCTTTATTTCGTCATCAACGAGAAACAGCATTCAGTCGAACTGACTGACAACGGACACGACCTGTTGAGCGGACAGTTGTCAGACCCTAAGTTCTTCATCCTTCCGGATGTGGGTAGTGCGATAGCGGATGTGGAGAAGAGCGGGCTGAGCGACTTCGACAAGCAGACCAGAAAGGACGAGATAATGTCTGACTTCGCCTTGAAGTCGGAGCGTGTCCACACTGTCAACCAGTTGCTGAAGGCATATGCCATGTTCGAGAAGGATGTCGACTATGTGATAATGGACAACAAGGTCAAGATAGTCGACGAACAGACCGGACGTATCATGGAGGGGCGCCGCTGGAGTGACGGGCTCCATCAGGCTGTGGAAGCCAAGGAGAATGTAAAGGTGGAGGCAGCCACACAGACGTTTGCCACCATCACCCTCCAGAACTATTTCCGCATGTATCATAAATTGGCCGGCATGACAGGTACTGCCGAGACCGAGGCGGGCGAGTTCTGGTCCATCTACAAACTCGATGTCGTTGTCATACCTACAAACAGGCCGATTGCCCGAATAGACAACAATGACCTGATATACAAGACCAAGAAAGCCAAGTATGAGGCTGTCATCAACAAGATAGTGGAACTCACGTCTGAAGGGCGTCCGGTGCTTGTCGGTACGACAGATGTGGAGACATCCGAACTGTTGAGCAGGATGCTCAAGTTGCGTGGCATCCAGCATCAGGTCCTGAATGCCAAGCAGCATGCGCGTGAGGCCGAGGTCGTGGCTCATGCCGGACAGAAGAGTACAGTGACCATTGCCACCAACATGGCTGGCCGTGGTACGGATATCAAACTCTCCGAGGAGGTGCGCAAGGCAGGCGGTCTGGCCATTATAGGTACAGAGAGGCATGACAGCCGCCGTGTCGACAGGCAGTTGCGCGGACGTGCCGGACGTCAGGGTGACCCGGGCTCATCTACATTCTATGTGTCGCTCGAGGACAAACTGATGAGGCTGTTCGGCTCTGAAAGGATTGCGGCAGTTGTGGACAAGATGGGAATGCAGGATGACGAGGCTCTTGAGAACACCATGCTGTCCAACTCCATCGAAAGAGCCCAGAAAAAGGTGGAGGAGAACAACTTCGGCATAAGGAAAAGGCTGCTCGAGTACGATGATGTGATGAATTCCCAGAGGGAGGTCATCTATACCCGCAGGCGTAATGCCCTTTCAGGGGAGAGGGTGGAGATAGATGTCATGAACATGATGCAGGACATGGCGGACATCATTGTCGAGAATTGTGACGGATACGGCTATGACGAATTCTCTGAATACGTCATGAAGACCATGTCTGTAGATCCAGGCTTTGACGAGGAGTTCTACAACAAGGCCAAAAAGGCGGAGATATCCGACCGTCTGTTCCAGAATATGCTTGATGTCTACAGGCGCAGGATGGAGGCCATGGTGCAGAAGGTATATCCTGTTGTGAAAGATGTATTTGAGAAGCAGGGGGCGATATATCAGAATATTGCAATCCCGATTTCAGACGGACGCAAGATGCTGACCCTTTCTGTCAACCTGAAGAAGGCATATGAGACTGAAGGAAGGGAAGTTGCCAGGACCCTTACAAAGGCGATAACCCTCTACCAGATTGACGAGCACTGGAAAGAGCATCTGAGGGATATGGACGACCTCAAGCAGTCTGTCCAGAATGCCACATATGAGCAGAAGGATCCTCTCCTTATCTATAAGTTCGAGAGTTTCAACCTGTTCAAGGCAATGCTCGAGTCTCTGAGCAGGGACATACTGTCATTCCTGTTCAGGGCGCATATTCCGCTTCGTGATGCTGCGGCTCCTGCCCATGCTCCTGCACCTCAGCGCAAGCCTGACATGAGCCAGATGCGCACAAGCAGGACTGATCTCGTCACCAACAGCGGTGAGCCTAAGAGCAAGGCCCCGGTGCATGTTGAAAAGACTGTGGGCAGAAATGACCCGTGTCCATGCGGCTCCGGCAAGAAATACAAGAACTGCCACGGGCGCAATCTATAAGTATGTTATTCTGAATACAATAAAAAAATAAGATAAAATGGGAAAAGTAGAACCTCAGGTAAATGTCAATTCCATAAGCCGCATCTCATCCGGGACGGTTTTCAAGGGCGAGATGGCATCGAATTCCGACATCAGGGTGGACGGACGCTTTGAAGGCAAACTGTATTCTGACGGGAAACTCGTTGTAGGCGAGTCTGCCGAAGTCATGGGTGACGTAGTATGTTCCAATGTGGATATCTGGGGCAAGATTTCGGGCAATATCACTATAAAGGATACTACCTCTCTCAAGGCAGAGTGTAAGGTCAATGCCAATCTTCAGGTAAGGAAACTCATCGTGGAACTCGGAGCTACTTTCAACGGCTCCTGCAAGATGATAACGACTGAGGAATATGATGCAGTAGCCAGAAACTACAGGCCGGAAAGCAAGAAGCCTGAGGCTGCTTCAGCACAGAAGCCGGAAAAGAAATAGTGTCCTGCCGCCTCTGCTTCGGTTGCAGTGCAGAACCATTATTGAAGTTTTTCAAAAGCAAGTTTCTGTCCGGACGGGCTTCCGCAGTTTAACCGGGAGTCTTTGACCGTCTCCTGCCCGTTCACGAATACTGTCTTGATTGTGCCGTTGAGGACGATGCCTTCGTATGGTGTCCATCCGCAGCGGTAACCGTCATCAGTCTGTGTGACTGTGTGTCTCTCATGCGGATCCGTTATCACTATGTCCGCCTTGTAGCCCTTACGGATGCATCCCCTGTCTTTAATGCCGAACATCGCACTTGCCTTTTCAGAAAAGACAGATGCTATTCTGGAGAGCGGTATTCCCCGGTCCCGGGCAACAGTCAGAAGTACCGGAAGTGTCTGCCGGACAGAAGGCAGTCCTGAAGGGGCATCAAGATAGCCCCGTGCCTTTTCCGAGACAAGATGCGGGGCATGATCAGAGCCAATGGTGTCTATGCTGCCGTCTTTGAGGGCCTCTCTCAGTGCCTCCCTGTCTTCCGGATCCTTGACGGCAGGATTGCATTTCAGATGGCTTCCGAGTCTGTCATAGTCTTCTGAAGAGAACCACAGATAGCCGGCTGAAGTCTCGGCGGTAATGAGAGGGTTGTACCTCTTTGCCTGCCGTATCATTTCTATCTCTTCTTTTGTGGAGACATGCAGTACATGCAGTCTTGTGCCGTATTTCATGGCAAGTTCAAGCGCTCTGACAGTTGACCGTATGCATGCCTGACGGCTTCTTATGTCCTTATGGGCGCTGAACGGTACATTGTCCCCGTATTTTTCTTTCGCCTCAGCGAGGTTTTTTCTGATGAGCCCCTCGTCTTCGCTGTGGACGAGAACCTCCTTGCCTTTCATCATGAAAAATGCAGAGAGCGCATCGCTGTCATCTACAAGCATGTTTCCTGTAGATGAGCCCATGAATACTTTGATCCCTCCGAAGTCTCCCGATGTTATCCCGTCTATCTCCTTACCTTCAATGAGGGAAGCAATCTCAGTCGCATTGGAATTGGTGGCCCCGATGTGGAAACCGTAGTTGGCCCAGCAGCGGCCTGCGGCCATAGACAGTTTCTCCTTGAGCCGTGAGGCTGATATTGTGGGCGGAGTGGTATTGGGCATGTCTATGAACGAGGTGACCCCTCCGAGTACTGCAGCAAGGGATTCGCTCGACATGTCGGCCTTGGATGTCATTCCCGGCTCTCTGAAATGTACATGCGCATCGATGCCTCCGGCAAACGCGGCAAGTCCGTCAAAGCAGGATATTGCTGCATCAGGATGGAGACGCAGATAACAGTCCGGCAATGATGAATAAGGAATGCTCATCCCGTCCATCACCACGTTCCCGTCCTTGTCCTGAAGCCATACATCATCTATGTACTCTCCACAGATGGAGATGCTGCCTGTGCATTCAGAGTCCCCTGTAACGACTGTCAGGTCGTGGAGCAGTCTGTACCTTCCTGTATCCTGTCCCATTGCCATGCGTCTTTCACGCCTCCGTACGAGGCTTTATCTTTCTCATTCTCATTTTCATCACACCCCAGAATGCCTCGCCGAATATGCTGCTGCTCATCTTGGAGGTGCCCTCCTTCCTGTCCACGAAGATTATCGGGACTTCTGTTATCTTGAAGCCGAGCCTGTACGTGGTATATTTCATCTCGATCTGGAATCCGTATCCTTTCATCCTCACGTTGTCAAGGTCGATGGTCTCAAGGACTTTTCTCCTGTAGCATTTGAAGCCTGCTGTCGTGTCATAGACTTTCATGCCGAGAACCTTGCGGACATAGACGGAAGCATAGTACGACATGATGACCCTCCCGATAGGCCAGTTGATGACGCTTATCCCGTTGCAGTATCTTGAGCCGATTGCAAGATCAGCCCCGCCTTTGCTGCAGGCCTCATAGAGCCGTGGCAGGTCTTCCGGATTGTGGGAAAAGTCTGCATCCATCTCGAAGATGTAGTCATAGCCTTTCTCTGTCGACCATTTGAACCCTGTGATATACGCTGTGCCGAGTCCCTGCTTACCTGCACGTTCGATCATGAACAGCCTGTCCGGAAATTCTTCCTGGAGGCGTTTCACAATACTTCCCGTACCGTCAGGTGAGCCATCCTCGATGACGAGTATATGGTAAAGACCATCAAGGGCGAAGACCGCCCTGATGATCTTTTCGATGTTCTCCTTTTCGTTGTAAGTCGGAATGATGACGATTTTCCTGTCCATGATATTATCTGTCGCCAATTTCTTTCAGCATTTCTTCAACTGCCCTTTCAAGTTGCAGGTCTCTGCCGTTGAGTACGGAAGCCGGGTCGTTGTACACAAGTATGTCAGGCTCTACCTGCAGATTCTCGAGGTATCTGCCTTCCTTAAGTCCGACCGCACCTACCTGAGGTATGCCGAATACGAGTGTGGGGTCAATCTGCTGCTCCCACCATACGGCTGTCATCGTTCCAGGTACCGGGGCCCCGATCAGTTTCCCTATGCCGAGAGTCTTGTATACATACGGGAACCCTGATGCATCCGAGTAGTTGTCTTCACCGATAAGGACACATGACGGTTTTGTCCATTTGCTATAAGGTTCTGTGCCGATATATTGGCCTCTCGGCTCGAACTTTATGTAGGCCTTGCCGTCAAGCAGGGTGGCAAGGTCATCATGGAGCCATCCGCCTCCGTTGTGCCTCGTGTCCACAATCACTGCTTCGCATCCCCTGTATTTCCCGAGCAGTTTGGAGTATACTTCCCTGAAACTTTCGGAATCCATCCCCTGTACGTGGACATATCCGACTTTCCCTCCTGAAAGTTGTCTCACCATGTCCTCTCGCTGCTTTACCCATCTCTTGTACATCTGGGCGTAGTCGGTATATCCGGCCTCCACCCATATGTCCTCGCTCTTCTTCCCCTGTCTTTTTACTGTCATGAGCACCTTGTCTCCTCCCTTCATGGTCAGAAGAGGGAACCAGTTTTCCCCGGCTTTGATCTCTTTGCCGTTGATGGCTGTGACAATGTCTCCCGCCTTGATGTCAGGCGCTGTCACTGCGACAGGCCCGCCTTTGAGCACCTCCTTGATTTTCAGCCCGTCACCGGTGTATTCATAGTCGTAGAGAAGCCCGAGAGTACCCATGTTCATGCCTGAACGGTAGAAATATCTTGCTCCGGTATGCGAGCCGTTAAGTTCCCCGAGCATCTCGGAAAGCATCTCCTGGAAGTCGAAATTATTGTTGATGTGCGGAAGGAAGCGTTCATATGCATCCCTGTATCCTGCCCAGTCTATCCCGTGTATCTGAGGGTCATAGAATTTCTCCTGGACCTGCTTCCAGACGTGTCCGAAGATATATTCCCTTTCCAGTTTCGGCCTGTAGTCGAATTCCCCTGCAAATGTTATGGACTCCTTGGCTCCGGAAGCCATGTCTATCCTTGACAGTCCTCCGCCTCCGAGGATATACAGCCATTTGTCATCGGCGTCAGGGTAGAGACTGCCATAGACATTGCGGGCAAGTACATTTATGCTCCTGTCCTTGATGTCGAGGACACAGAGGTCCATGCTCTTTTCAAGGCGTACCGTATAGTACAGTTTGCTTCCGTCCTGCTTAAGATAGTGGTCTCCGAGCCTTCCGGAGAATCTTGTCAGCCTTACTATCCTGTCTTCCCTGTTGTCAAGGTCGAGTACGAGTTTCTCGGGCTTTTTTTCTGATTTTACCGAATCCTTGGCCTCCTGTTTCTCCTCTTTCTCCGTAGCGAGCAGTTTTTCTATCTCGTCCTCTTCCTCGTCCCGGAGGAACTTGTACATGGTCTTGCCATCGAAGAACATGGCGTAGACATCGAACTCTGCGCCCCAACTCCCGTGGCTCCTGTATCCTGAGCGGTCGGTCATCCATGTCATTGCCTTCCCTTTCATTGCCCACCGGAATGCCGCATCGGTATATCCGCTCTGGGTGAGGTCTGTGACTTCACCGCTTTCTATATCTATCAGTGCGATATCCTCGTTGTTCCAGCCGCCGTTGCCCTGCCAGTTGCAGAGGATGTACCGGCTGTCCGGGCTCCACTCGAAGTGCTGGTCACCGTCGGTGTATGAGTAGTTGACATCTTTGAGCAGAGACTTCTCTTTTCCGTTGGAGATGTTCTTTATCACTATCTCAGTGCGGTCTCTCAAGAAGCCGAGCCATTTCCCGTCAGGAGAGACAGAAGGCTGGAAGCAGGTCTCTCCAGGTGTGGTAACGAGTTTTTCTTCCATATTCACGGACAGCAGGAAGTATTTGTCGTCCTTGCCGGTGAGGGTAGTGGAGTAGATGCCCCAGAAACCGTCTCTTTCAGCCGAATAGTACAATGTCTTCCCGTCTTTGGAGAAACATACGTTCCTTTCCTGCTCCGGGGTATCTGTAATGCGCTTTGTTGTCCCGTAGTCGATGGATGCGACATATACGTCCCCTCGTGCCACTATCGCCACTTCTTTCCCGTTCGGGGATACAGCCAGGTCAGTGGCTCCTGAGGTGAGAGTCCTGTAGATGCTTTCCCTTTCATTTTCGTCCGAGACAATGGTAATATCCACTTTTTCAGGCTTTGAACCAGGGACAAGTGTGTAGAGTTCGCCATTGAAAGAATAGGAAAGGATGCCGTTGCCGGAGACTGAAAGATACCTGACAGGATGTTTCTTCTCGAATGTGATCTGCTCTGATTTTTCCGGTGATGACAGGGAACTTCTGTAGACATTGGAGTTCCCGTCCTGTTCGCTCAGATAGTAGAATGTGTCTCCGTCAGGGGCAAATACCGGATTCCTGTCTTCCCCTTTGAATGATGTCAGTTTTGTAAAGCGCCCGTTGCCGTTGATGCCAAATGCAGTTTCTCCTGCTGCAGGCTCATAGAGCCATATGTCTTTGGTTACAGAGGAGGTGTGGTGTTTTCTGAAAGGGTCTTCATATCCCTTTTTGTCTTCATACAGTATCTTCCCGCTGCCGCTTATGCTAAGTGCCGAGACAGGGAGGGAGGTCACAAGTTGAGGCCTTTCTTCAGGGCTGCCTGCTGCGTACAACTGGCTTTCACCCGGGAAATCCCCGTATGACGCATCGGCCTGGATGTTGGCAGAGAACACAGTCCTCCCGTCCGGAAGCACTGCAAGCGGGGTCTCATTGCCGGGGTAGTCCGTTACTTTTACCGGGACGCCTCCATCTGGGGATGTCATGAATATGTCCTTGCTCTTGTCCCTGTAGGAACTGAATATTATATGCTTTCCGTCCGGTGTCCACAGCGGGTCGGAGTCGTATGCAGCGTTTGATGTCACCTGTACTGCCTTGCCCCCCTCGGCCGGCACCACAAAGATGTCCCCCTTGTAGCAGAAGGCGATCTGTTTCCCGTCCGGGGAAATGCTGTTTTTCCTGAGCCACAGCGGGGCATCTTCTGCGGCCGACATGCCCAGAAACATGAGGGCGGCCGCAAATGTCAAGATAGTCCGTTTCATTTCAATATTCCATTATTTGTTGTATTCAATTTCATAAGATGCGAATATACGCAGAAGCCGCGAGCAGAGCAAATGTTTTTGCTATGCAGGGGGCGTGAACAGTATTTCAGAGCATGTCCATGATGGCCCCGAGCAGCAGTAGCGGGGTCGCGGCGGCAGGGAGGTAGTCTTTCAGGGACTGCCTCATCATGGCAAGGACGGCTGATATCTCCCTCTTGACTTTTCTCGGGGATACATTGTATTTTCTGGCTATCTCCTCGTAGGTCAGATCCTCGAAGCGGCTTGAGCAGAATATGTTCCTTGTCATCTCCGGCGTCTTGTCAAGCAGTCTTCCGAATATGGCGGCTATGTCGGCTCTGAATATTACGCTGAGGTCTTCCTGCTCCATGACCTTTATCTGGGCGACGGCAGCATTGTATTTCGCCTCGTGTATGCGCATCCTGTTGGTGTTGTCGCGGAGCCAGTTGATACATCTGTTTTTGATTGACTGCAGGATATATGCTTCCGGAATCGTGGCAATCTCTATTTCTGCCCTCTTGTCCCAGAAATTGTAGAAACAGTCGGAGACTATGTCTTCGGCCACAATCTCGTCCCGCACGTATGACCGTGCTATCGAGATGTATTTTTCCCTGTACTTCAGAAATATCTTGGCGTACTCCTGCGGCGTGATGTCTTTTGCTGTCATTTCCCTGTATGCCAGTCATCTGCAGACCCGTGCCAGTGGCCGGTCTTCACATCTTTGCAACAAAGGTAACATTTTTTTGCAAATTCAGCGGGCCGGTCAAGCCTGTTGCGTGTCTTTGTATCGTTTTAGGGAAAATTACAGATAAAAGACTTTGGCCATGGACACTTATCTGCTGATGAAATATTTCAAATGCGCTGCCACTCCGGAAGAAGAGATGCGGGTGCGCAGGTGGCTCGCTGATGATCCTGACGGCTCGCATGCCGCACAGTTCAAGGAGGCGCACATGATATTTTCCGGCATGGTCATCTATGGGGAGCCAGGCAGAAAGCCGGCCGTGAGAAAAAGATTCCGTCCCGGACGCCTCGTCTCTGCGGCAGGCATTGCTGCATCAGTCGTGCTGCTGATGGCGCTTTCTTTTTTCTGGTCGCAGTACCGTACACAGGAGATGCTTGCCTCACAGGTACAGACGGTCAAGGTGCCTGCAGGAAGGAGCATGCAGATGACCCTTGCCGACGGCACGGAAATATGGCTCAACGCCGGTACTGAGATTGAATGCCCTCCGGTATTCTCGCATCGTTCACGCAATGTAAAGATAGTTTCAGGAGAAGTCCTGTTCGATGTAAGCCGCGATGCCCGCAGGCCTTTTGTCGTCGAGACCTTCGCATCTACTATATCAGTGCTTGGAACGAAATTCAGCGTGTCTGTAGATGAAGACAATGATGACTTTTCTGCGGCATTGCTGCGAGGTTCCATCAAGGTCACCAGCAAACTGCATGAGGACGAAGAATTTATCCTGAAGCCTAACGACATGGTAAAGATGGAGGAAAAACACCTTTATGTCGATGAAATCAGTGACGCAGGGAGTATCGGATGCTGGACAAGAGGCCTGATTGATGTGGCCGGAGTGCCTTTTGATGAACTTATGCGAAAGTTCGAACTGACATATGATGCCGATATAGTCATAATGAGGGATGAACTGCCTGTCATCCGCTATACATGGGGCAAGATACGTATTTCGGAAGGTCTTGACCACGCTCTTGATGTACTTGCAAAGGCGTCAGACTTCACATGGGAGAGAGACATGGAGTCCGGGGCAATCCTTATCCGCTGACCATTGTTATTTTTGACCGCTTATATAATGACATTAAAACTATGACTGCATATAGGATAATACACTGAAACTTCGATTCACAGAAGAAGCAGACACGCCGCGCAGGTGGAAAATGGCAGCGGTGTCCGCTTCGCAGTGACAGCATGGATAATTACTGATACTATCACTAATAATAACAAATTTATGAATAAATGTCTATTTAACAAAATCGGCAGACTGCTGGCTGCTGTATTTCTGTCATGTCTCCTGCCTGTGGCAGCGATGGCGCAGAGTCAGGCCCGCATCACCCTCAAAATGGACAATGCACCTCTTCAGGAGGTCATCGATGCGGTTGAGCGGCAGTCCCAGTATCTTTTTCTGATGGATCAGGTCGATGTACAGAAGACTGTGAGCATCAATGTTGAAAACCAGCCTCTTGACATCGCACTTGACCAGATTTTCAAAGGGACAGGCCTGTCCTGGAGCATTCAGGGCACCAATGTCTACATTTCCATGGCAGACACATCCAAGGATTCCCCTGTCGCTGGGAGGGGAATAGAGTCGAGGATTGTTTCCGGAACAGTGGTTGACTCATATGGTACTCCTGTGATTGGTGCCGGGGTCATCGTAAAGGGAACCACCACCGGTGCAAGCACAGACCTTGACGGAAAATTCTCCTTTGAACTTCCGGAAGACATCGCTTCTCCTGTCCTCGAATTTTCCTGCCTCGGCTATAAGACGGCGGAATTTACTGTCGGTACACGCCGGCTTTTCAATGTGACGCTTGAAGACGATGCCATCATGATGGAAGGGACAGTCGTCACGGCCCTCGGTATCAGACGTGCGGAGAAGGCCCTTTCCTACAATGTGCAGGAAGTAAAGTCCGATGAACTGCTTGCCAACAAGGATGCAAACTTTGTCAACTCCCTGAACGGAAAGGTAGCCGGCCTTGTCATCAATGCCTCTTCTTCCGGAGTGGGCGGTGCGACCAAGGTCGTGATGCGTGGACAGAAGTCTATCGAACAGTCTTCGAATGCCCTGTATGTGATCGACGGTGTGCCTATGTACACCATGGCAAAGGACGGAGGCACGGAATTCGGTTCCCAGGGTACTACGGACCCTATTGCCGACATCAACCCGGAAGACATCGAGTCCATGACAGTCCTTACAGGTGCTGCGGCAGCCGCCCTTTATGGCTCTGATGCGGCCAATGGCGCCATCGTCATCACTACAAAGCAGGGTCAGGCAGGCAAGACATCCATCACGGTCTCAAGCAATACTGAAGTCTTTACGCCGTTTGTCCTTCCACGTTTTCAGAGCAGGTATGGTACCGGAAACCTGAAGTCATCAACAGGCACTGCCTACTACAGTTGGGGAAATAAACTGAATGACGCCAACTATATGGGCTATGACCCGCGTAAGGATTATTTCCAGACCGGAGTCACAGGCACTGAAAGCGTCTCTTTTTCCACAGGAACAGAAAAGAACCAGCTCTATCTCTCTGCTGCCGCAGTCAACTCCCGCGGTATCGTGCCAAACAACAGGTATGACAGGTATAACTTCACATTCAGGAATACCACTTCTTTCTTTGACGACAAGATGAAGTTTGACATAGGTGCAAGTTATATCCTGCAGAATGACCGCAACATGACCAATCAGGGTACATACAGCAACCCTATAGTCGGAGCCTATCTTTTCCCGAGGGGAAATGACTGGGAAGCGATAAAGATGTATGAGAGGTGGGACCCGTCCCGCAACCTCTATACCCAGTACTGGCCGATGGGTGCAGCCGGACTCACAATGCAGAACCCGTACTGGATCAATTACCGCAATCTGCGCGAGAACAAGAAGGACAGATACATGCTCAATGCCGGGCTTTCATACCAGATTCTTGACTGGCTGAGCGTATCGGGACGTATCCGTATCGACAACTCTGTCAATACCTATACCGAGAAATACTGGGCTTCAACCAACAACACCATCACCGAACTTTCCGAGCGCGGCCTTTATTCCATAGCCGAGTCAAAGGACAAGCAGGTGTACGGGGATGTACTCGTGAACATCAACAAGACATGGACTGACTGGACTCTGCAGGCTACTGCCGGAGCATCTTTCACTGACATGCGTTCCGACATGCTGCAGGTGAGAGGCCCTATATCTGACGGAACCATAGAAGGGGAGAGGGCCGGCCTTGCCAACGTCTTCAATGTGATGAACCTCAGCCAGTCCCGTACGACACGCACCCAGAGCGGATGGAGAGAGCAGACACAGTCTGTTTTCGCCTCTGCGGAAATTGGCTTCAAAGGAGCATACTATCTTACTTTGACAGGCCGCAGTGACTGGCCTTCACAACTTGCCGGCCCGAACTCAAGACAGAAGGCTTTCTTCTACCCGTCGGTCGGAGCATCTGTGGTGCTTTCGGAGATTATCCCGAATATGCCGGCCCTGCTGGAGTATGTCAAGATACGCGGTTCGTATGCCTCTGTCGGTGTGGCTTTCGAGCGGTTCATTGCCAATCCGAGGTATTCATGGAACGCAGACAACGGCTCATGGAATACCCAGACACAGTATCCTCTCTATAACCTGAAGCCTGAACGCACATCTTCATGGGAAGTCGGCGTGACTATGAGGTTCCTGAAATATTTCAGTCTCGATGCCACATATTACCATGCTCTCACCAGCAACCAGACCTTCGACCCGAAGATTTCAGTCGGTTCCGGCTGGTCCAACATGTATGTCCAGTCCGGAAGTGTACTCAACAATGGAGTGGAACTTTCCCTCGGCTTCAACAACACATGGGGCATATTCAACTGGAACAGCAACTTCACTTTCTCATCCAACCACAACAAGATAATTTCCCTTGCTGACAATGTGGTCGTGGAAGGTGTACATCTCGACATACCGCAACTCGATATGGAGGGGCTTGACCAGGCGCATTTCATCCTGCGTGAAGGCGGTTCTCTCGGAGACCTGTATTCTCTCGTTGATCTCAGAAAGGACAGCAACGGCATGATATACGTAGATGAAAACGGCTCAGTGACAAAGGAGAACATCAGTGATCCGGACAAATATGTCAAACTCGGAAGTGTGCTCCCTAAGGCCAACCTTGCGTGGAACAACAATTTCCGCATAGGTAATTTCAATGTCGGCTTCCTCATCACTGCCCGTCTCGGCGGTATCGTCTATTCCAAGACACAGGCGATGCTCGACGGCTTCGGGGTGTCAGAGGATTCCGCCCTTGCCCGTGACAACGGTGGAGTGCTGATCAACAACGGGGATCTTGTAGATGCCCAGTCATGGTACCAGACAGTGGGCGAGTCATCACCTGTCCCTCAGTATTATACCTATTCCGCAACGAATGTACGCCTTCAGGAGGCTTCCATAGGCTATACATTCCCGCGCAAGATGCTGAACAACGTGTGTGAACTCACACTCCAGGTCGTAGGCAGAAACCTGTGGATGATCTACAACAAGGCTCCTTTTGACCCTGAGTCAGTGGCCACGATGAACAACTACTATCAGGGTATCGACTATTTCATGCTGCCGAGCACGAGGAATTTCGGCTTCAACATCAGACTTAAATTCTAAGGAGACATTATCATGATTGGAAATATATTGAAAAAATCAATTCTTGCGGCTGCTGCAGTCTCCATTTCGGCCTGTACGGCAAACTATCTGGAGATCAACAGCAATCCATATGAAGTCTCCCGCGACCAGATGGAGGCTGACGGATATGGACTGAGTGCCGCACTGAACGGGATGGCCGGAGTTGTCATCTCGACAGAACGCAACACTGCACAGTTTACCGACAATCTGCTCGGGTGTACCCAGGGAGGATATTTCGGTGATACAGGCTCATGGGCAACAACCATATCGCAGTTTGATGCTACCGACGACTGGACCGGGGTGCTGCTTGCCAGTGACCAGGTGATACCGCTGTTTTATTCCAACTATACCGACCTGAAAAGAATCACTGATGATCCGGTTCCCCTTGCCATAGCGGATGTCCTCAAAGTGGCGGTGATGCACAGGGTGGCCGATACTTATGGCCCTATCCCATATACGCAGATCGGTGCAGACGGCCAGATAGCCGTTCCGTATGACAGTGAGCAGACAGTATATGAGACCATGATCAGGGAACTCGGTGATGCAGCGACTACATTGTACGAGTACAGTTCTTCATCCCTCCCTGCCACTGCCGACTATGTATACGGAGGCAATGTGGCGAAATGGGCAAGGTTTGCCAATTCGCTCAGGATGCGTCTTGCTATGCGCATAATCAATGTGGACAGGGATTTCGCAACAGAAGCCATAAAGGCTGCTGTAGATACGGAAAACGGGGCAGGAGTATTCGTTGACAACGGTGACAATGCCACATTTGCCGTCTTTGCGACATATGGCAACCCGATGTACTCTTCTGCATGGTACAACCCTGCACAGATTTCTGGACACCAGTGCCTGACAGGCGGTGAATCACATGCGTCTGCAGACATCACAAGTTATATGAATGCCTACAATGACCCTCGCCGTCCGGCATATTTCATAGATTCTGAATGGCCTGGACAGCAATATTGCGGGGTCAGAAGGGGTATCCAGCGTCCTGCAATAAATGAAGCCGGACATAAGTATTCCGGCATCAACTTCACGGCACAGAGTCCGCTTGTGTGGATGAATGCAGCAGAAGTCGCATTCCTCAAGGCTGAAGCCGAGGCTGTATATGGTATCGATATCCCGGGAGGTACGGCAAAAGATTTCTATGAAAAAGGTATCAGCCTTTCTTTCCAGCAGTACGGGGTGACAGGTGCCGAGTCATATATCAGCAGCAATGTGCAGAATGTGACGGTGTCGTATACAGACCCTTGGACTGAGGACAATGAAAATACGAGGGTGGAGCCTGTCTCCGGTGTGCCTGGTGTGATGTGGCAGGACGATGATAAGGTCCAGCAGCGTATCATCACACAGAAATGGATAGCCAACTGGATTATCGGCCATGAGGCATGGTCAGACTACCGCCGCACCGGATACCCTGTGCTGTTCCCGGCAAGTCCGGAAGGCAATCGCTCCGGAGGTGTTGTAGATTCGTCCAGAGGAGCACGCAGAATGCCGTATCCGCAGGCGGAGTATACCAACAATCCATATATGTCAGATGCTGTTTCCATGCTTAGAGGACAGGACACTATGGGGACAGACTTGTGGTGGGCAAAAAAGACTAATGACTAAAGATATGAAGACAACCAAAAATATTTTCTGTATGGCCGCAGCCGCTGTCGTGGCATTCGCAGGGCTTACATCCTGTTCAGACTGGACAAGCCCGGAGAGCGTGGACATAAATAGTCCGTCCGTCAGCGGGCAGTTTCCGGAACTCTACAAACAATACCTCCAGGCCCTCAGGGATTACAAGGCATCGGATCACAAGGTGGTGATAGGCTGGTTTGACAACAGTGCATCATTTGCCGGAGGACAGTCAGACAGACTTACTGCGCTTCCTGACAGCCTTGATGCAGTAGTGCTCATGTATCCCGAACTTGTAGACCAGTGGGAGGCAGATGAAATGCATCAGATACAGACACAGAAAGGGACAAAGGTGCTGTATGAGATAGATTATGCGTCCATGCTGGATGACTGGGAGGAAACATCCGCAGGAAACGATACCGATGCCTCCGGAAGCAATGCTCCGGAAACGGGAGGCAACGACGGATTTCTTGACTATATGGACGCCTGTCTTGACAGACTGCTGCCTCTATGCGCACAAAACGGGTATGACGGTATCGCCGTATGGTATGATCCTGTCAATCCTGCACACCTTGATGAAGACATGAAGGCTCTTGAGACCGCCCGTCAGACTGCATTTGAGGCAAGGCTGAGGGAATGGCTGGATGCCAGCCCTGATATGATGTTCATCCTGGAGGGCAACAGCATGCATCTGCTTGCAGACAAGTCTATACTTGATGATGCTGATTTCCTTGTAGTCCGTACGGAAAATGAAGAGCATATCAGTGCTGTAATGACAGCCGTGAGGGATCTGGCCCAGGAAGGAGTGCCTGCAGACAGGTTCATACCGGTGGCAAGTACGACATCTTCCTCCAATTCTTCGGCAGGATATCTTATGTTGCCTGACGGGACTTCTGTACCTGCAATATCCGAGACCGCATGGTGGGTAAAGTCACAGGAGACAGATATTGTAAAGGCCGGGCTCGGAATATATCAGATACAGCGGGACTATTATGGCAATGATATGGACTACGCCATGAGCCGTGCTGCAATAACTATTCTCAATCCTTCTTTCAACAATTAGAACATGATGAATACCAATATATTGAAATTGTCGGCTGCGGTCATGGCACTGATGCTCGCTGCCGGATGCCAGGAGAGGGAATGGACATATGACAACAAACTGTTCATTTCCGGGGAGCAAGTCACAAGTACCGTGCTGAAGGCTTCCACGACATCGAGTGAAGAGATCCTGACTGTCTCCCTTGCCAGACCAGAGGACAGGGATCTGGATATTACATACAGTGTAGAACCGTCGCTTGTCGAAATCTACAACAAGGCATACTATGATGAGGCTGTCATATTGCCCGAGGCGAACTACTCGTTCTCGTCCATGCAGACCAGGCTTTTTCATGGTACTGTCGAGTCGGAGCCTGTGACGATAACGTTTACAGGACTCGACCGGCTTTCGTTGACCAGGACGTATGTGCTGCCGGTCACTGTGTCGCATGCAGATATTGACATACTTTCGTCTGCGAAAACTTCATATTATGTGTTCAAAGGTGGAGCCATAATAAATGTTGTTGCAGACATGGAGAAGTCCAACTATATCGAGTTCGAGTCTTTCGAATCAGGGGCAGAGAGTGCCGCTCCGTTCCGGGCCATCTCTGACTTTACTCTTGAGGCTCTGATAAATGTGCGTGAGTTCCTGCCCGGTATCCAGTCCGTAATGGGGATGGAGAGACGCCTCCTCATAAGGATAAGTGATGATGGCTTGGAGCCGAACCAATTGCAGGTAGTGACACCTTCAGGCAATATCCCTGCAAAAGGGGTCGGGCCGGAGGTATGTGCACTTACACCAGGTGAATGGACACACGTGGCGGCTACCGGTAATGCTGCTACAGGTGAAGTGATAGTGTACTTCAACGGGGAGGAGGCCTACAGGAAAACGGTGTCGCCTTGGGGCAGCATGGACCTTGTGACTCCGGGTACATCAGACAGAGGGGACCAGTATTTCCATATAGGCTATTCATATGCCTCCGGCAGGGAACTTGACGGAATGATCAGCGAATGCCGCATATGGAACCTCGTAAGGACCCCTGAAGAAATCTCTCTGAACCAGTATGAAGTCGATCCTGCATCCTCAGGCCTGATCGGCTACTGGAAATTTGATGAAGGACAGGGAAGCACAATCACAGACTATACCGCATACGGCAACAACGGCAAGGCAAAGGATGCAAACCTCCTTTGGGTGCCGGTATCATTGCCTGAGGCAGAATAACAACAAATCGTGAAAAATATGAAAACACATACATTGATGACGAGTCTGGCTATAGCCGCTGCCGGCATGCTGCCTCTTGTATCCTGTACGGAGGCAATCGAGACAGACCTGGCCGGCGATACATCCAGACTGGAGAACACCATGACAGTCCTTGGCTACTGTAATGTCCTGGACAATCCGCGCCTTGCTGCCATGGAAGTCCGCACAGAGCCTGTTACCATCAGACTGCAGGCAGCATTGACCAACAGGCATAATGCCATTGTAGACTTCAGTTTCATCCCTGAGCCGTCAGATGACCTTATGGATGAATATAATTCGCAGCATGAGACTTCATTCAAGGCCCTTCCTGCTGAAAATGTCACATTGGAGGACAATGGCAGGATCGCCATTGCCCCGGGAGACAGGGTCTCTTATGAATTTGACATGACAGTCAGCCCTGACGGTCTTGACGAAGGCACATATGTACTGCCGCTGAGAGTCACTACAGAGTCCGTGAAGGTGTCGGCTGCCGATACGGTCAAATACTTTGTGTTCAAGATGCTCGGTGACAGGCCATCGGCCGCAAAGGAAAGCGGTATAGTGACCATCTGCTATGTCGAGAGCGGATACAATCCTCTTAATGCAGGAGAATGGACCCTTGCTACAAGCGGAAAGCCACTTTTCGATATTGTCAACCTTTTTGCCGCTGATATCAAGTTCAATGAAGAAACTGGCAGGGTCTATATCAATTTCAACAGCAATATAGAGGCTATGCTGCAGAACAGAGACAAATATATCAGGCCTTTGCAGGAGAAGGGCATTAAAGTGGGCCTTACATTCCTGCCGAACGGGGACGGTGTAGGCCAGTCCAATCTCACAGATGCAGACATAAAGACTCTTGCTGCAGAGATCAAGTCCATCATGGAGACCTATGATCTCGATGTCGTGGATTTCGATGAGGAACATGCCGGCTATACGGAGAATCCACAGCCCGGGTTTGAAGACAATGGCCCTCTCCCTTATGAAAAATTGTGCTATGAAGTGAAACGCCTGCTCCCGGACCGGCTTCTGACAGTATATTATATAGGCTCCGGAATGACCAATGGTTTCCCGTATGATGTCAATGGTGTCGAGCCAGGTGATTTCATAGACTATGCATACTGGTCGATGTACATGTCTTATGACTACAGTAACGGGTGGTCAAAGATAAAAGGAATGGAAAAAAGCCAGTACGGGCCGTATCCTTTTGCATTCGGCCCTGACGGAGGAGAAATGTATGAACCTAATCTCAAGCAGGTCAGAGACGAGGGATATGGAGTGCAGATAGTGTACAATCTTGATGTCAAAGACGGGAATGAGGTCAAAGGCAGTTATGAAAGCAAACTCGGGCAGATATCAAGGGCATTGTATGATGAAGAAATCCGTCACTCGGGTATCAACCATGGGGTAGATTGGTAACAAATTAATGACAATATTATGAGATACAATATATTGAATATTGCGGCAGCCATCACGGCGACTTTTCTCATGGTGGCTTGTGCAGACGAAAAAACTCCGGAGACACCAGCGGATACGGCGTCTATCAGTCTCAGTGCAGAGTCTGTGACATTCCTTAAGGACGGCACGCTCGCTGATGGCAGCCTGTCTTCCGTGACAGTGGAAAGTACCGGTGAATGGCGGCTTATCGGAAAGGATACCTGGTGCCATCCGGACAGGACTTCGGGTGAAAACGGTGATGCAGTGACTTTTTCTGCCGACGGGAATATCGGGACGGCTGAAATCCGCACGGAGGAATTCTCCTTTGTCTGCGGAGACAAGACCGCGAAACTCTATGTCGTCCAGAAGGCAGATGATCTGCTGACATTCTTTAAAGACCATTATGATGTGGCCCGTGACGGCTACCGGATCGGTGTGAACGTAAGTTCCAACAAGCAGGTGACCTGGTCTGTTCCGGAGGAGTATGCGGACTGGATTACACATGTGGAAGGTGAAGATATTGTTGCCTCCGATGTATATGCGTTTTATTTTGATATTGCCGAGACCGATGAATATGAAACCAGGGAGGCAAGCATATCTTTCACTGCAGGCGAGACTACGAAGAACATTACAATTGTTCAGGATAAAAAGTTATTGCTGCAAATGGATGGGGAATCTTCGTACCTGCTTGAGCAGGGAACTCCGGTGGAGGTGACCGTAAAGACCAATGTCGCCTATAACGTCTCGTTCTCTTCAGGCAGTGTCCCGTCATGGCTCTCCTATCAGCCGGATCCTCAGGCCGGTGTTGCCCCGGAGACCATAACAGAAAGGACGATGACATTCACAGCAAATGCTGCAGCCGGAGATGAGACCAGAGCCGAACAGGTGACCCTGACTTCAAGCGACGGCAGCATGTCGTGTACTGTCGCATTTATACAGAGAGGCTCAAATGTGCAGATAATAGAGATTCCTGACCCGAATTTCAGACAGGCACTTGCAGATGTGGGTTTTGTAGTGACAATAGGTTACGATGCTCCTGAGTGTGAAATTACCAGTATCGGTAAGACAAGCAAATCCCTGAATGTCAGCGGAAAGAATATTGAGTCTCTTGAAGGGCTTGAAAATTTCTCCCGGGTGGAACAGCTGGATTGTTCAAACAATAATATCAAGACCGTAGATTTCACCAATACAAGTGTCTATGAAAGTACGATGGGCGGGAACACTTCACTCAAACTGAAAGGTAATCCTTGGGAAGAGATTATATGCAGCAGGTATATTTATTATATAAATCTTGAAAGTGATTCTCCTGATGCAAGTCTGACTGGAAGCAATGGAGAAACTTCGACGGTACTTAAAATATCAGGGAGCACGATATATGGCGTCAAGATAAACAACTGCCCGAGTCTGCAGATTCTTGATCTGTATGAATGTACAAGTCTGTTCACTTATTCCGGCTATTGTTCAATACAAGGATGTGTCCCTGACGGACTTCTTAAAGTATATGTTGCATACGGAAAGAAAAGCGGATTGTCATCACTGTGTACTGGAGTAGAAATTTTCGAGACTCCTTCAGGACTGTAACCACAGATGCAGTCGTCTTCATAGATCTTATAGGCGACATAATACAAGAAGAGGATGTGCCAAAAGGATTTTTCCCTTCGTGAGAATTGAGTATTTAAACAAGACTCCATCAGGAGTACGGATAAAAAAGAGGGGAGAGTCAGACTTTTGGCTCACCCTCTTTTCCCCTTTCTACAGGCTTATAGAGACGTTTTCGCCCCATGTAAGGCCTGGGGCCTTGTCTGTATTCCAGAGACATTCCCGTGCAGTCAGTGTCATGTCTACGGTATCTATGGTCACCACAATGAACGAGAGCAGTGTCTCGTCGGACGATGACCAGAAGCCTTTCATAGGGGAGTCCACCCTGAATACCGGGAGGGAGATGGAGTTGTCCGGTCCGTGCCATGTGTAAAACTCATTGTAATTCTGGTCTCCATGGAAATACGCCTTTATACATGGGTGCGACCTGAAGAAATGCTCCAGATCTCTCCAGTTGCCGTATGGCCTGCGGTCTACATTTCTTACAGAGCAAGTGTCGCAGAGAAGGTTCTGGAACCTGTCCTTGATGTTGATGCTGTGGTTGCCGTTCGGATTGGTGAAATGCTTGGCTTCGGCCTCGGGCGGGTCGTGAGTAAAGATGATGGCCGGCATGCCATTGTCTTCAGCGGTCTCATTGTCAAACCATGACCTCATGTCCATGTCAGGCCACATTCCCATGAAGACAAATCTTATGCTGTCGATTACAAATGAGAAATGGGTCTTGTCGGTGGTGTAGTCGAATGGCTGGGTACCGGTGTCACCTGTCATCAGCCTGTAGATGCCTTCCGCACTTGCATCGTCTGTTTCGGGATCCAGTGGAGAGGGATAGCCGATGGCATTTGAAATGTCGTGGTTGCCCGGCACGAGGTACAGAGGGACAGTCCCGCATGAACTTCCCTCTGAATGTGCCTGCTCCTGTCCTATGGTGCAATATCTGCTCCAGTCCCTGCAGAACTGTTCCCATGACTCGGACGCCGTCTGGACTCCGTCTTCCATCCTGTTTGCAATATCGCCTGTACATACTACGAAGTCCGGCTTCCCGAAGATTTCCCCGGAAAGGACTCCTCCGTCCTCCGGAAGCAATGCCTCCTCAAGCATCCTGAAAGACGCCAGCATTGCCCGGTTCACCGAATCCGCAGTTGTCTCTGAGCCTCTGAATTCCCTTTCCAGCCCGTAATGGACATCAGAGCAATATATGAATTTCAGGGTATTGCCTCCGTCTCCGGCAATTATGAATTTCAGGGACAGAATAAGCCCTGTCAGAACTGCTGTTACTTTTTTCATGATAGTTTTTCTGTCTTATATCCTGTCTGTACAACAATAAAGGGTGCAGACATTCACATCTCTTGCCGCACCCTTCATAGATACTTCATCTATATGGATTTCTTACCACACGATTTTTTCATCTTCGACCTTTTCAGCATCGCTGTTGCTTTTGCCCTGGGTAGATGTCATGATATACCAGTCTCCGGTACCGTCTGCAACTCTGGCAAATGAAGGCTTTACCTCCTTGTCCTTGCTGTTGTATTTTCCGTCATCTTCTCCCCATGTTTCGCCAAGAGCTTCGCTCAGGTTCTTGAATACATCCAGTTGTTCCCCATCTGGGGCCAGAAGTTCTATCATTACGGACTTGTCTGCCGAGAGACCTGAGGTAAATATCAGTGTACCTTCAGGGACCTCCATGCCTTCATACAGGTCTTCTGACAGCAGAGTGATAAATCCATGTGCTTCTATTGTGACTCCGTCTGCTGTGAATACGGTCTTTTCGGCATCTTTGTAAATCCTGCATCCGGTAATGTCTATCGCCTTGTCGGAAGTATTGTAGAGTTCGATGAACTTGTCGTTGCCGTTGAGTTCGTTCAGTCTGAGTCCTGAATAGTCTATCCCGGACGGAATATCAGAGCCTGGCTGATCAGGTGATTCGCTGTTGCTTCTGCCTTTGGTGCCGCCATTCACTTTTTCCCACGCAGAGCCTCCGTCTTCAGTCCTTGCATAGGTGAAATCTGTATCCATTTCAGGGACAACCACCTGGTCAATCACTGCATATGCCTCGTCAAGCAGGGTCAACTGGTCTCCTCCTGATGATATCCCGAACCCGAATGTGCCTCCGTCAGGATTGTTCTTTGCTCCGACGAGGACATAGAATTCCCCTGATGCTATCTTGCTCCCTGCAGGGAAGGTGTATTCCTCCTCACTTCCCTTGTCATCCTGAAGATGATAGCCGCTAAGGTCTATGTCCGCCCCAGAAGCATTGTACAGTTCAATCCAGTCTATTTCATCTGTAGGGTTGGAGCAGACCTCATTGATGAAAAGCCCCTGTACATCTGACGGTTTGCTTCCCGGTTCGGTGTCGTCTTTGCATCCTGTCATGGCAATTGCCGCTGCGGCCATTGCCGCAAAAAAGAAAATTCTGCTGTTTTTCATGATTGTGTAATATTGTATTTTGTGATAATTCATGATATCCGTTGCCGCAGGTGTACTGAATCTTGCCGATATACTGCGACGGAAATATTATCCAGAATCAGAATGAGACCATTACCCTCAGTTGGAGCACATGGAAGTCTATCCCTTCTGGTCTTGCTATATTAAGTGCCTTGCCGTCTGCAGTAATCTGTCCTTTGGAATCTGCATATTTGTCATTGTCCATAAACAGGTAGTTGAGTCCGATGAGGATATTGCTTACTGGATACCAGTTGAGGCAGGCGCTGTATGAGTATGCCATTCCTCCGGTAATCGGCGCTGACATGTCGTGGAAATCGTTAAGGTTGAGATGGCTGACTCTTGTACTAAGTTCCAGGCTGCCTCCCTTCCTGTCCACCTTGACTCCTCCGAATTCAGCGTCTTCCTGTGCATAGCGTCTCTGCTGTCCGAGAATCATCCATGATGCCGTTGCGTACCAGCCTGCAAATTCTGCGTTTTTAAGTTGCTGCTGCACGTCCCCGTTGTATTTGTACCTGTTGATACCGGTAAAGATATATTCTCCATAGGTGAGCAGTTTGTTCCATCTGAAGGCTACTTCTACCCCGCATGTAGTGTAGTGGTTGACATTCGGCACTTCAGCCTGTACAAATCTTCTTCTGTCGGTCCGGCTCTCCGGGAAAGTACGGAAAAGGACCAGACGGTCTTCCTCCCCTCCGGCATCCGGACGGCGCCAACTGGCATAGCCACCGATGTGCAGCGTCATGTTGTCATTATTGATTATCGGGACGGCGGCTCTCCCGGTGAACCCGTATCCGTCACTTCCTCTGTTCCTTTCCTTGTGGATGAGATCCACCTGCTGCCCGAAGACTCCGCCTGATATCCACCACCATCTGCCCCACCATGTCGCTGCGACACCGAGTCTGCGGCCGCCTGCGAGAGCCTCCACTGCCATCGGCCGTTCATTTGCCATGATATATCTGGAACTGGTCACCCTTTCAATGCTCATCGGCTCCTTGAAATGTCCTGCCTGTACAGAAAGCCTGTCATTGAATTTATAGCCGAGATACATATCCTTGATTTCCACTTCATTATAGGCGAAGTCGAGGTCAAATTCCGCAAACCATTTTTCGTAGAGTTCAGCCTTTATCGCAAACCTTGCCCTCCTGACACTCACTCCGTTGCTGAAACGGAATACCCCGTCATCTTCTTCCAGATCCTTATTTACTTTTGATGTGAGCCCTGCGACTGATTCTGTCGGGATGTAGAATGATGCGTCAGTATAGATTCTGTTGTCGAACCACAGCCTGAAGTTCCCGTCACGTGTGCCGACGTTGAATTTGCCGTCTTTGAAATAGGCTCTGGCCGACAGTTCTTTCCCGTTATCCCGGATTGCTTTCTTTTCTGCAGCATATCCTGCCGTACATAGAAGTGTCAGTATGGCGGCTGCTGAAATCAATTTGCAGTGCATGTCAGTATTCCCGTTTTATAACCGGACGCAAAAGTACACTGCTGAAATTATTCTGTAATTACAATATCGCTTAGAAATAGTTTCGGGATTGTGAAGATATTGTTACTCTCTGTGGAGGAAGTCGCCGCGGGATATCTCGATGTGGCGGCCTATCTTTTCAAGCCTCTTTTCAAGTTCTCCGATGCCTTCAGCGGCCTCTGCCCCGGATGAAGCCTTGCCGTCATAGAGAGAATATCCTTGTCTGACTCTTGACGGGGAGAGGTTGGGCATTACGACGTTGGCACCGGCCATGATACCTGTTTCCCTGCCTCCGGGGGTCGTCCCGTTCTTGTCTCCGGGCGCAATGGTGGCAAGTGCCGTAGTTGCCGGTATAAGGGCGTCCGGAAGCATGAGCCGGAAGATGGATATGAGTCTGGCTGTCAGTCCCACGATATCGGCGGGAAGGCTGTCGACCAGTCCGGTACGGTAATTCCTGAACGGAGTGTCTCTGTGGGGGATGAAAGGCCCAAGCCCGATCATTTCCGGTTTCAGGTCTCCGATGTATAGGATATCCTCCACGATGTTGTCATAGGTCTGGAACGGGCTGCCTACCATGATGCCTGTCCCAGTCTGGTATCCTGTGCGCTTGAGCACATCAAGGCAGTGCAGCCGGTGCTCGAGCGACATTTCTTTGGGGTGCAACAGGGAATAATGCACCGGATTGCGGGTCTCGTGCCTGAGCAGGTATCTTGTGGCCCCGGCCTTGAACAGCCTGACATAGGTCTCATCACGGCGTTCCCCGAGAGACAGGGTAAGGGCACAGTCCGGGAACTCTGATGTGATGGCCGAGCATATGTCCTCAATCAGCATGTCGGAAGTGTCCGGAAGTTCTCCTCCCTGAAGCACGAATGTCCGGAATCCGAGCCGGTAGCCCTGTCTGCAGCATTCGAGTATGTCTTCTTTTGACAGGCAATACCGTTCCGCTTTTCTGTTGCTTCTCCTGATGCCGCAGTACAGGCAGTCATTGCGGCAGATGCTGGAAAACTCTATAAGACCCCGTATATAGATTCCCGTCCCGAATCTTTTCAGGGTCTCTTCTCGGGCGGCCTCATGGAGTCTGCCGGCCACTTTATGGTCATCGCAAACGAGCAGAGCCCGGTACCCGTCCGGCTCCAGCCTCCTGTCCGAGTAGAGCCTGTCTATGAGCCGGTACAGCCCAGATGTGTCTTTCTGTACAGTCATGTGTGCAAAAATAGACCTATATTTCCATGATGTCAACTGCGGAAGAAGAAAAAGTTCGTGAATTTTTCATGAGTTTGTTATCTTTGCCATCTATTGATTTGTACATCAACCATTGACTTATAAAACAAGACCTGAGTGAAGACAGCCATCATCTCATTGCCCCTACATTCCAATTACGGGGGCATCCTCCAGTCCTACGCACTGCAGACAGTCCTTCGCCGGATGGGACATGAACCGGTGTCGCTGGATATCGACCCGTACATCGTCCATTGCCTGCCATGGTGGAAGGCAATATACAAATATCCGTCCCGTGCCATAAAGAAATTGTGGAGACCCAGGACAGTCATCATGCGGGAGCGCAAATACAACATGGATGACAAAGTAATACAAAAGTATACCAGACAATTTGTAGACAGATACATACACCGGGTGCTGCTTCAGGATGCCGGCACTCTCCGGAATGACGGGTACGGTGCCATTGTAGTGGGAAGCGACCAGGTGTGGCGCCCGAGGTATTTCAAAGGGGACATCAGGGATGCGTTCCTCCGTTTTGCGAAGGACTGGGACGTGAAAAGGATTGCCTATGCCGCGTCTTTCGGGACAGATGAATGGGAATTTACACCAGAGCAGACAAGCGACTGTGCGGAACTTCTCGGCAGGTTTGACGCCGTGTCTGTCAGGGAAGACAGCGGTGTGGGATTGTGCAGGAAATATCTGCATGCAGAGGCGCAGCATGTGCTCGACCCCACGATGCTGCTTTCGGCAGGTGACTATACGGAACTGATCGAAAACGGGGGGGGCACTATGGATTGTCAGGGCAGCCTGATGTGCTATATCCTTGATGAATCTCCAGAAAAAGCATCGTTTGTCGACAGGCTTGCAAAAGAGAAGTCTCTTGTGCCATTTGCTGCCAACGGCAGGGCTGAGAACCGTGCAGCGCCTTTGGAGACCCGTGTCCAGCCTCCGGTTGAACAGTGGCTGAGATCATTCCGTGACGCCGAATATGTCGTGACGGATTCGTTCCATGCCTGCATTTTCTCCATACTTTTCCGCAAGCCGTTTGTCGCTATCGGCAATCCGAAACGTGGCATGTCAAGGTTCCGCTCTCTGCTCGGCATGTTTGGTCTGGCAGACAGGCTGGTGCTTTCTCCCGAGGACAGTTTCAGTGACGCAGACATCGACTATGACAAGGTATACCGGCGGCTCGAGACTCTCCGGGGCAAGTCACTCGCATTTCTTGAGAATAACCTGAAACATCCAGGTGTATGATACGGATTGCCTCCCCTGAAGAATGCTGTGGCTGCGGTGCATGCGCACAGATATGTCCACGGCAATGCATCACGATGAAAGAGGATGCTGAAGGCTTTCTCTATCCGCAGACAGATGTTCCGGCCTGCATAGATTGCGGCCTGTGCGAAAAGACATGTCCCATGCTCTCTGACACTGGCAGGGAAAATCCACTTGACGTACTTGCCGCCATCAATCAGGATACCGACATAAGGGACGGCAGTTCATCCGGAGGTGTCTTTACTGCACTGGCGGTGAAAGTGATTGCGGATGGGGGAGTTGTGGCCGGTGCCGCTTTTGACGGCAGGTGTGAAGTGCATCACGAATTTGTCTCCTCTGTGGCGGAACTAGGGCGTCTGAGGGGTAGCAAATATGTCCAGAGCAGGACTGAGAATACGTTTGGACAGACTGCGCAGTATCTGAAAGAGGGGAGACCGGTGCTGTTCAGCGGGACACCTTGCCAGATAAAGGCGCTAAGGCTGTTCCTCGGCAGGGAATATCCTCTGCTTTACACTGTGGAGACAGTATGTCACGGAGTTCCCGGGCCGGGTGTATGGCGGGCATATCTGTCGGAAGTACTAGGGGGAAAAACTGGCGGGGCTACGCAGGCTCTTGACAGTGGGCTGAAGGTCTGCTTCCGGGACAAGTCCTCCGGCTGGAAAGACTATCATGTGGTGATAGGCTCGTCAGGCGGGGAGAATATTCTTGACGAAAGGCATGCAAAGAACAGGTATATGAGGCTGTTCCTTTCCGATATAGCGCTTCGCCCGAGCTGTTATGCCTGCCGGGCGAAAAACGGCCGTTCCGGAAGCGACATTTCCATTGCAGACTATTGGGGCGCAGACAGGCTCATGCCGGAGTTTTATGATGACAAGGGGACGAGTCTTGTCATCATCAATTCAGAAAAAGGGATAAGGCTCTTTCTGTCAGCAGCGTCTTCAGCGCCAGGCATCCGTTGCGCAGGCACAAGTCTGGACGATGCAAGAAAATTCAATGCCGGCTTTTCTGAGAATGTGAGAGTCCCGTACATGCGTCCATATTTTTTCCGTGGCTTTGCACGCGGGAAGAAAGACCTGTTCAGGCTGATGGATGAAGCCCTGCACCCGTCTCTGCCCAGACGTCTTTTCTGGCGCCTGAAACGGGCCTTTTCCGGCACCGGATGGCGCTGAAGACTCTTTCCCATTGTCCGGCTATATTCAATTCTCAAAGAGAAAAAATTGCTTTTAGACTGTCTGGTGGTTGATGCAGATGCCCTTGAGATACCACTGGTACAGGCGGTGGATACCTTCATCGATCTCTATCCTGTGATGCCAGCCGAGCCGGTGCAGTTTTGTCACATCAGTAAGTTTGCGGATGGTGCCATCGGGCTTGGATGCATCCCAGCGGAGTTCTCCCCTGAATCCTATTTCCCTGATGATCTTCTCAGCGGCATCCCGGATGCTGATTTCTTTACCGGTGCCCACATTGATGTGGCAGTTGCGTATCTCTGTGATGCCGTCGGCATTTTTGGCAGCGGTGTCATAGGTGTCCCGGAAGTCCACATTGAGAAGGACATGCACGGAGGCATCCGCCATTTCTTCGCTCCAGAGAAACTCCCTCATCGGCTTTCCTGTGCCCCAGAGTGTCACAGCATCAGGTGTTATCCCGTAATGGGCAAGTGCATTGAGTATGTCCGCCTCTGACGATGTCCCGTCCACGATAAACTTCCCGGCCCTGGCCTCCATCCCTTTGCTGGTGAACGAGGCCGCTGCTTCCTCTGATGTCTTCCCGGCGGCCTCTGCGGATATGGTCACAGGCCGCAGAGAAATGTCTTTCCTGACGGCATCCCAGTCGCCTTCGTTAAGACATCTGGCAAGGTGTATCTTGCGTATCATGGCAGGAAGCACATGGCTGTTCTCGAGATGGAAATTGTCGTTCGGGCCGTAAAGGTTGGTCGGCATCACGGCAATATAATTGGTCCCGTACTGGATATTGAAACTCTCGCACATCTTCAGCCCTGCAATCTTGGCGATGGCATACGGTTCGTTTGTATATTCGAGAGGGGATGTGAGCAGGCAGTCCTCGGTCATCGGCTGCGGCGCCTCGCGTGGATAGATGCATGTGCTCCCGAGAAAAAGCAGTTTCTGCACCCCGTGCCGGAAACTCTCCCCGATGACATTCTGCTGTATCTGGAGATTCTGCCATATGAAGTCGGCCCTGTACTGCAGGTTGGCCATTATGCCTCCGACATGCGCTGCTGCAAGCACCACAGCATCAGGCTGCTCCCTGTCGAAAAACTCCCTGACAGCCACCCCGTCAAGCAGGTCAAGTTCCCTGTGGCTGCGCCCCGCAAGGTTGGTATACCCCCTCTGCAGGAGGTTGTTCCAGATGGCCGACCCCACCAGCCCGTGGTGTCCGGCAACATATATCTTCGCATTTTTGTCGAGCATGATGTTTATTATTTGTTGAACGCCGGCAGCAGGCCGGCGTCCAGTGTCTATTTTACAATTCCTTTTTCAAGATATTCAGCAAGGTTGGTGCGGATGTGTTCTCCGGCTTTTTCTACAGCCACCTTGGCCATGTCTGCGTCCACCATGATTTTGACAAGTTGTTCGAATGAAGTCTTGGACGGATCCCATCCGAGTTCTGCCTTTGCCTTTGTCGGGTCTCCCCACAGATTGACGACATCTGTCGGCCTGTAGAAATCAGGTGAGACTTCAACAAGAGTTTTCCCGATGAGGTGTTCCGGGCCGCTCACGCATATCCCTTTTTCATCTGCCCCTTCACCAC
This sequence comes from Candidatus Cryptobacteroides excrementavium, assembly GCA_017695025.1. Lineage (GTDB taxonomy): Bacteria > Bacteroidota > Bacteroidia > Bacteroidales > UBA932 > Cryptobacteroides > Cryptobacteroides excrementavium. The sequence continues at coordinate 1,680 of JADILX010000079.1, read as the reverse complement.
GGAATTCGAGTTCTATGCCAACATGTTTGAATGCAAGGTAGCAGAACTCGCGTACTGAATGCTGTACACCGGTTGCTATGACAAAGTCTTCTGGAGTCCTGTGCTGCAGGATAAGCCACATGCATTCAACGTAGTCTTTGGCATATCCCCAGTCTCTGAGTGAAGAAAGGTTGCCAAGATAAAGCCTGTCCTGCTTTCCCTGTGCAATACGCGCTGCAGCAAGTGTTATCTTTCTGGTCACAAACGTCTCGCCTCTGCGTTCGCTTTCATGATTGAAAAGTATGCCTGAGCAGCAGAACATGTTGTATGCCTCGCGGTATTCCTTTACAATCCAGTATCCATACAATTTTGCCACTGCATAAGGGCTGTATGGATGGAACGGGGTGTTTTCATTTTGCGGCACTTCTTCTACCTTCCCGTAAAGTTCCGATGTGGAAGCCTGATATATGCGGCATGTCCCGGCAAGTCCGCAGAGTCTGACGGCTTCCAATACCCGGAGTACACCGGTAGCATCTACATCGGCAGTGAATTCAGGGGAGTCGAAACTCACCTGGACATGACTCTGGGCTGCCAGATTGTATATTTCATCAGGCCGCACTTTGCTCACCACCTGCATGATGCTCATCGAATCACCAAGGTCTGCATAATGGAGATGGAAATGCGGTTTCCCCTCAAGATGCGCAATTCTTTCTCTGTAGTCCACGGATGAACGCCTGATAGTACCATGTACATCATAGCCTTTTTCCAGCAGGAATTCGGCAAGAAACGAGCCGTCCTGTCCTGTTATACCAGTAATTAGAGCAGTTTTCATAAAATTGTAATATATTTGCAATTAGCAACTTAGGGGTTACTGTAGTCTTGACCGACAAATTTAGGAATAATTTCGTAATGTGATGCGTGCCGGACTAATATTTTTCTTTCAGGATGATTTTTCTGAAAATTGTTTAATTTTGTATGATTGTAACCGAAAATAGATGCGAGATTTGCATTTTTATAAGAAAATATACCTGTAATTTACTGATTATGCCAAGATTATCAATAAAGAATATTGGTCCGATAAAAGAAGTTGATATTATATTAAATAAAATCAATTTGATAATTGGCCCGCAAAGTTCCGGAAAGAGTACTATCAATAAAATAGCCTGCTATTGCACATGGGTTGAAAAGACTGTTTCTTTGGCCCAGTCTTTTGAGTTCTTTATGAAGGACAACAGTTTTCTTGACAATCTTGTCAATTTCCATAAACTGAAAGGGTATTTCCGGGAAGATTCGTATATTGAATATGAATCTAATGTTGTCAGATTTTCATATTTATATAGTGAGAACTTACCTCATTTTGAATGGATTGACAAATATGGATATATACGGCCGAAGATATCATATATCCCTGCTGAACGTAATATTGTATCAATGATATCGGACTGGGGGCAGGTCAATCTGCCAAATAATAATATATTTAATTTTATGTCAGACTGGAATGTGGCTAGAAAATTATATACATATGACCATAACCTTCCGATAGATTATATTGGAGCGAAATATTTTTATGATGAAAATTCCGATATGGATTTTCTTGAGACAGAGGATGGAAACAGAATCCAGTTGATAAATGCTTCAAGCGGTCAGCAGTCTTTGACTCCATTATTTGTCCTGATAAAATATTTTACGGAAGAAATATAT
>JADILX010000078.1 GCA_017695025.1 Candidatus Cryptobacteroides excrementavium | reverse complement strand
TGCCGAAGGCTATTGTGGCGACTATGACATCCACTTCTTCCATCAGGAACCTGTCCTGGTTCTCGGCCCTCGTCTTCGCATCAAGCCCCGCATGATACGGAAGTGCCTTTATTCCGTTGACATTCAAAAGTTCCGCCAGTTCCTCAACTTTCTTTCTGCTGAGACAGTATATTATCCCTGACTTGCCAGGATGCTGTTTGATGAACCTGATGATGTCACGCTTGGTATCAGACTTGTCCCGCACCTCGTAATAGAGGTTGGGCCTGTTGAAAGATGACTTGAAGACTCTGGCATCCATCATCCCGAGAGTCTTCTGGATATCATTCTGCACCTTCGGGGTGGCGGTAGCGGTCAATGCTATGATCGGGGCACTGCCTATCTCGTCAATGATAGCCCTTATGCGTCTGTATTCCGGCCGGAAATCATGCCCCCATTCTGAGATGCAGTGAGCCTCATCTATTGCATAGAATGATATTTTTATCTCTTTGAGCAAGGCGATATTGTCAGGCTTGGTCAAAGACTCCGGAGCCACATACAGAAGTTTTGTGACTCCCGACAGCAGGTCGGAATGCACCTCGTTCAACTGTGCCTTGGAGAGGGAGGAGTTCAGGAAGTGCGCTATTCCTCCGTTACCTGAGACAAATCCCCTGATGGCATCGACCTGATTCTTCATGAGCGAGATCAGCGGGGAGATGACTATGGCCGTCCCGTCCATAACAAGGGCAGGCAACTGATAGCAGAGAGATTTCCCTCCTCCGGTAGGCATCAGCACAAAAGCATTGTGCCCGGCTATCAGTTCCATTATTATCTTTTCCTGATCACCTTTGAACGAGTCAAAACCGAAGAACTCCTTGAGTCTGGCATGCAACGCTGAAGAATCAATATCCATAGAACACGATTTAATTCTCCTAAGTTAACGATATTTTTCCCCCGAACAAATATTTGCGGAAGATTTTTCATCTGACACCTGGCCTCCGGCCACATATACTGTTGCGCAATTTGGCCTGTCGGCCACATATACTGTTGCGCCTCGGTAATGAAAATTGAACAAGTTCATTTTCATTACTCTCGGCTTCTGCGTATATTTGCCCTCTGAAACCAATGCATGACACATATGACATCTGACCTGAACCACAAGAAAACACGCAACGGCATCAACAGCCTTCTACAGAAAGAATCAACAGCCGGTATATTACTGCTCATCTGCACGATGATATCAGTCGCCCTTGCATCATTCCCGGAGACCGAATGGATCAACAACATCTGGGACAAGGAAGGGAGCATCAAGATAGCGGACTTTTCCCTTGATATGAGCCTGCGCCACTGGGTCAACGATGCGCTTATGGCCATATTCTTCTTTTCCGTCGGTCTTGAGATCAAGCGTGAAATGCTTTTCGGCCAGCTCACATCACTGAAAAAATCCTCGCTGCCTGTAATGGCCGCAATAGGAGGCATGGCCGTCCCGGCCCTGATCTACTCGATTTTCAATGCCGGCGAAGCAGATACCGCAGGCGGATGGGGCATACCGATGGCAACAGACATCGCCTTCGCAATAGGCATCATCTCGCTTCTCGGAAGCAGGGTCCCCGCCAACCTGAAGATTTTCCTTACCGCACTGGCAATCGTGGACGACCTCGGAGCCATAATAGTGCTTGCTGTCTTCTATCCTTCGCACGCCCTGCATCTCGGCTGGCTCATATATGCCGGGATAATCATGGTGATACTGTTCATTTTCAACAGGGCCAGGCTCCAGAACAGGCTGCTGTACATCATACCGGGAATATTGATGTGGTATTTCACCTACCGGTCAGGAATCCACGCGACAATAGCAGGAGTCATGCTCGCCTCCCTCATCCCTGCAAAATGCTCTGAAGAAGGGAAAGAGGACTCGCTGATGCACAAATTCATACACGGGCTCCACCCTGCCGTCAACTTCCTGATAATCCCGCTCTTTGCACTTGCCAATGCCGGTGTGGCCATCGACTTCGGGATATTCGGGTCAGAAGGCATACCGCCAGTATCACTCGGGATATTCTTCGGACTGCTCATAGGCAAGCCTCTCGGCATATTCCTGCTGAGTTTCATTGGGGTCAAGACAGGTGCCGCTTCACTTCCGGAAGGCGTCACATGGGGACAGGTCGCAGCAATGGGACTCCTCGGAGGCATAGGGTTCACCATGTCCATCTTCATCAACAGTCTCGCATTTAGCGATCCTGTCATCACAGACATCGGGAAAATGAGCATCCTGCTCACATCCGCCATTGCGGCAGTCACCGGATTGTTTGCACTGGACATGACTTGCAGAAAAAAATAAAAATCACCATTCAGAAAGAATGGATTATCAATATTTTTTCCGATATTTGTATGTTTTCGCGTCTGGCCGGAGCCAATGGCTATACCGCCAGACGGACATAAAAGACAAAATTGTTATAAATCAATAAAAACCAAAAGAAAATGAAAAAGATTGTCAGAATCATTGCAGCCACTGCTGCAGCCGCAGCAATATTTACTGCCTGCGGGTCTTCACAGAAAAGCAATGTGAAGGTAGACGCCGAACTCCCTACCCATGCAGAGACAGACTCTGTCAGTTATCTCATCGGTATCAACTTCGGATATTTCATCAAGGCCAACAATTTCGGGGAAGACCTCAACTATTCGGAGATCCGGAAAGGAATGATGGATTTCATCAAGGCTGAAGGCGAGATGAACACTCCTGAATTCAACGCACAGTTCAAGGTCAATCCTGACCAGATGAACAAACTTCTGAACAGTTACATCACCAAGAGGAACAACTATGAGGCTGCTGTCAACAAGGCAGAAGGCGAAGAGTTCATGAAGGCCAACAAGATGAAAGACGGCATCGTGGTGACAGACAGCGGACTCCAGTACAGAATCGTTGAAGCCGGCAATGACGTAAAGGCAGGGCCGAAGGACACAGTATGGGTACAGTACACCGGAACACTTATCGACGGGACTGAATTCGATGCTTCCGACCCTGAGAAAGAGCCTGTAAGAATGATACTTACAAGAGTCATAAAAGGATGGACAGAGGGACTCCAGCTTGTAGGTGAAGGCGGGACAATAGAACTCTTCGTACCGGACTCCCTGGCTTACGGGGCACGCAAGATGGGCAAGATCGGACCTAACTCAACACTTATTTTCGACGTTGACGTCGTAAAGGTAGGGAAAGTGCCTGCTGAAGAAGAGAAATAGGCCTGACGATAAAATACAATTGCCATGGCATTGGAACTTGAAGGAAAAATCATAAGGAAACTCAATGTGCAGTCAGGTGTCTCGGCAAGAGGCAACTGGTCAAAGCAGGAGTTCATCATCGAATACCAGGAGGGGAACTTCCCGTCACAGGCATGTTTCAACGTGTGGGGAGAAGACAAGGTCAAGGATCTGGAAAGATTCCAGATCGGGGATTCTGTCAAAGTGTCCTTCAACATCAGCAGCCGTGAATACAACGGACGGTGGTATACTGACCTGAGGGCGTGGAGGCTCGACTCTTCCGGAGAGGCGGCATCAGCCGCTGCACCGGCACAGGCCCCGGCCCAGCCTGCAGCACAGCCAGCACAGACTCAGGCGCCACAGGCAGCAGACAGCCAGGACAGCCAGGACGATGACGACCTCCCGTTCTGATACCATCAGAGGGATATCAACAGGCCTGCAATAAAGGCCATCTTTCCGGGGAAATATGGTGACCACAAATGCCTGATATCTCTCCGGGAATCGAATATCCGAAAGAGAAGCCGTGGTTGACCTCACGGAACAACAATGAAAAAGGAAGCCGGCCCAAAAGCAGTTTTGAGGCCGGCTTTTTCATTCCCCACAAAAAAACACCACCAAATTATCATTGGCCTAATAGTTCGGACGGCGTGGCCGCCCGTGGCCTCGTGAACGGGAGGAGACCACCCGGGGCGTATTACAGTTCTATCCAGCGGATATCCTTGTCCCTTCCCCACCATGTCATCTGGCGCTTGGCATAATGCCGCGTATTGCGGCGGACAAGTTCGGCCGCACGCTCAAGACTGATGCTGCCGTCAAGGAATTCGAATATCTCCCTGTAGCCTACTGTCTGGAGCGCAGGCAGATCCCGATAAGGGATGAGGGAACGGACTTCTTCGACAAGACCGTCTTCAAGCATGGCTGACACCCTGTGGTTTATACGGCCGTAAAGGACATCACGGGGCCTTGTCAGCCCGATTTTCTCCACTTCGAAGTCCCGTTTCTTTATTGTGGATGTCTTGAATGAAGAGAATTTTCTGCCTGTCATCAGGCATACTTCAAGAGCCCTGACCACCCGCTGCCCGTTGGCGATGTCTATCGTGGCATAACTTTCAGGGTCGAGTCTCTTCAGGTCAAGCCTCAGCGACTCCACTCCCTCCGCCTTGAGCCTTGCAGTCAGTGACGCACGCAATTCCTGGTCTGCAGGAGGGAAATCATCCAATCCCTTGCAGACAGCATCTATATAAAATCCGGAGCCTCCGGCCATGACAAGAGTCTCATGCCCCTCGGAAAACAGTCTCCCTATAAGAGAAAGAGCCTCTATCTCATATTTTCCGGCAGTATATGGAACCGTGACGGAATGCGACCTGATAAAATAATGCTTCACAGCGGCAAGTTGTGAAGCAGAAGGCACAGCGGTACCTATGGACATTTCCCTGTAAATCTGTCTCGAATCACAGGATATGACAGGAGAGCCATACTTCAGGGCAAGTTCTATGCTGTAGTCAGTCTTGCCGACAGCAGTGGGGCCGAGGACAATGACAAGTTTCCTTTTCATGACATCACTGACACGAATCAGTCCCCGTCATTCTCATTCTCATCATATATCTCCTCCGTGTCATCATCCCTGACGTCGTCGGCATCGTCATCATCATCCCAGTCATCATCAGACTCCGGGGACTTCTTCTTTTCATCGGGGAGATCTTCGAAAGCGACGTATCCGTTCTCGAACTCTATCGGATTAGGGCCTTTGGCCTCGACAAGCACAGGGTACACTACCCCAGGACGGGGCTCCACCTCCCCTTCACAAGTCACAATCACACTCTTTGCATTGACCGTATCATAGAAATACAGGAACGACACCTCTCCCTTCTTCCAGGTCTGGCCGAGAGTAACCGAATCTATGGTACCTGCCCCAAGGTCAAAGATACCGTATCTTGCAGAGACTTTCCCGTCACCGTCCATTGCCTTGAACAGGACCATCTGGTCCTGCGGGAAATCCATATCCGCTCTCATCTGCTTGTGAAATGCATACAGCGTAGAACTTTCACTTGCCTCATAAACTCTTGCAAAGCCCTTGATTCCAGGCAGAGAAACTCTGTATTTAAGTACCATATCTTGATATAATATTAAAAGACAACGAAAAACAAAATCTTCCGCAGACAGCCACGGAAAAAGCAAGACCAAAGGTACAAAATATATTGTAAAATCCTCGGGAAAGCATTAATTTTGGGTTCTGTATGAACACGGCTGGAGACACCATACGGGATTCCTATAAAAGCATCTCAGCCCCCACAGAGGGGCTGTTCAAAGACAATGGAAGCAGATTCATTGCCCATGCCTACCCGGTCGAGACAGAAGAGGAGATAAAAGAGATAGTGGCCTCGCTCAGGAAAGAATACCATGACGCAAGGCATCACTGCTATGCATGGAGACTCGGGCATCTCGGAGACAGGTACAGGGCAAATGATGACGGCGAGCCGTCAGGGTCTTCCGGAAGACCCATCCTGGGACAGATAGACTCCCGCGGGCTGAGCGATGTCCTTGTTGTAGTGACAAGATACTTCGGAGGGATTAAACTCGGGATTCCCGGACTCGTGCGGGCATACCGGACGTCAACGGCCGATGCCCTTGACAAGGCTGTCACAATCGAAAAGACCGCCTCAAGAAAGTTCCGGCTCGACTTCGGATACATGTCCATGAACGATGTCATGAAGATGGTCAAAGACCTCGGCCTGACACCGTGCAACCAGGGCTACGGGATGGAGTGCAGCATGGAGGTGGCCGTAAGGCTTTCTATGGAAGAGGAATTCATGAGACGGGTCTCCGGGATAGGCGGCTGCTCGGCGACAGACACGCACAGCAGCACGGCCAAAGGCACCGCACAGACGGACGGCATGACAAATGATACCATAAGACTACAATAATGAATAAAAGCCTCATTTCTATCAGGGATTTCAGCAAGGAGGAAATCCTGCACGTACTGGAAGTCGCCAAGGAATTTGAAAAGAACAGGGTCCAGAAGATACTTGAAGGCAAGGTGATCGCCTGTATTTTCTTCGAGCCTTCCACAAGGACCCGGCTCAGTTTCGAGACTGCGGTGAACAGACTGGGAGCCAAGGTCATAGGGTTCTCGGATGCCACTAACACGAGCGTAAGCAAAGGGGAGACTCTCAAGGACACCATCAAGATGGTATCCAACTATGTGGACATGATCATCATGAGACACCCTCTTGAGGGCAGTTCGCGATACGCATCCGAAGTCGCTTCAGTCCCTGTAGTAAATGCCGGGGACGGGGCCAACCAGCATCCGTCACAGACATTGCTCGACCTCTATACGATAATGCAGACGCAGGGGCACCTTGACGGGCTCACCATAAACATGGTCGGAGATCTCAAATACGGCAGGACAACGCACTCCCTGCTGCAGGCCATGTCACATTTCAGCCCCAATTTCATATTTACCGCACCGGATGAACTGAGAATGCCTGTAGAATACAAGGAATTCCTGCATGAAAAAGGCATCGGCTACAAGGAAAGCCGGTCTCTCGAAGAGCATCTGGATGACTGCGACATATTGTATATGACTCGAGTACAGCAGGAAAGGTTTACAGACCCCATGGAATACGAAAGAGTCAGGGACGTGTACCGGCTGAGTGCCTCCATGCTCGGGAACGTAAAGCCCAACATGAAGATTCTGCATCCGCTCCCGAGAGTGAATGAAATAGACCAGGATGTGGACGAGACCCCGTATGCATGGTATTTCAAGCAGGCAGAAAACGGACTTTATATCCGTATGGCCATCATCGCCTATCTTCTGGGTTACAGATAACCAATGAATAAAAATCACATCATGACACATACAGACAAAGAACTCGTGGTCAGTGCCCTTGAAAACGGCACCGTTCTGGACCATATACCTGCGGGAATGGTATTCAAGGCACTTGAGATACTGGACCTGATGGACGAAAAAAATCAGATTACAATCGGCATCAACCTCAACAGCAAGCTGTTCGGGAAAAAAGGCATAATAAAGATAGCCGACAGATTCTTCAAGGATGAGGAACTGAACAAACTTGCGCTCATAGCCCCGAAAGCCACCGTCAACATAATACGTAATTTCAAGGTGACGGAAAAGAAAAAGCTTGTCATGCCGCACGAAATCGAAGGCATAGCCAAATGCATGAACCCCAAATGCATCACCAACCACCAGCCGGTAAAGACCCGTTTCACCACCATCGACAACGGTGAAGAAATATCGCTTCTCTGCCATTATTGCGAAAAAATCACAGACATAAAAGGCCTGTATTAAAAAATTTATTACATTTATCCGGAATTTAATTTAAATCCGTAATATGAAACAAGTTCACAATTTCAATGCGGGGCCATGCGTCCTGCCTGATCAGGCAATAGAAAATTCCATAGAGGCACTCAAAGATTTTATGGGCACAGGCATGTCCGTGATAGAAGTTTCACACAGATCAAAGGAATGGAGCGCTGTCATGGATGAATGCCGGGCGCTATGGAAAGAACTTCTCCACATTCCGGACACCCATGAAGTCCTGTTTCTGGGAGGCGGAGCAAGCATGCAGTTCCTGTATGTGGCCATGAATTTCCTTGAGAACAAGGCCGGCTACCTCGAGACTGGAGTATGGGCCAAAAAGGCACTGAAAGAGGCAAAAGGACTCGGAAATGCATACGCAGTGGCTTCTTCTGCCGACAGGACATACTGCTACATCCCGAAAGGATACGAAATACCTGAAGATCTTGACTACTTCCATATCACCACAAACAACACCATATACGGTACGGAAATCCGGCATGACATGGATTGTCCGGTACCTCTGATAGCGGACATGTCCTCCGACATCATGAGCCGGCCAGTGGATGTAAGCAAGTATGCGCTGATATATGGCGGGGCACAGAAAAATGTAGGGCCTGCCGGAGTCGCATTTGCCATAGTACGGAAAGACGCACTCGGGAAAGTCAGCCGGTATATTCCTACCATGCTGGACTACCGCACTCATGTGGACGGAGGCTCGATGTTCAATACTCCTCCAGTATTTCCAATATTCGTAATGAAAGAGACCCTGAAATGGCTCAAGGGTATCGGCGGAGTAGAGGCCATACATAAAATCAATGAGCACAAGGCCTCCCTGCTGTACCAGGAGATTGACCGCAACAGCCTGTTCAGAGGGACTGCAGAAAAGGAGGACCGCTCGATAATGAACGTCTGCTTTGTGATGGCCCCTGGATACGAAGAACTCCAGGACAGGTTCCTCGACTATGCAAAGGGCCGCGGAATGGTCGGCATAAAGGGCCACCGGTCAGTAGGCGGATTCAGGGCATCGATTTACAACGCATGCCCGGAAGAAAGCGTCAAGGCGCTCATAGCATGCATGCAGGATTTTGAAAAGGAAAACCTATAAGATGGAGATACGGAAATGAAGATACTTGTTGCTACTGAAAAGCCGTTTGCCGCAGCAGCCGTAAACGGGATCCGGGAAATATGTCAGGCAGGCGGACATGAGACAGTCCTTCTTGAAAAATATTCTTCACGGGAGCAACTGCTTGAGGCCGTTGCAGATGCCGACGCCCTGATTGTACGGTCCGACAAAGTGACACAGGAAGTTGTGGATGCCGCCAAAAGGCTCAGGATCGTTGTCAGGGCCGGTGCCGGATACGACAATATCGCGCTGGATGCATGTACGGCAAGAGGCATTGTCGTCATGAATACACCGGGACAGAATTCCAATGCCGTTGCGGAACTTGCGCTTGCAATGATGGTATATATGTCACGTAACTGCTTCACACCGGGGACCGGCAGCGAACTCAGCGGCAAAAGACTTGGCATACAGGCCTACGGCAATGTAGGCAGGCTGGTGGCCAGGAAAGCAATGGCATTCGGCATGGAAGTCATGGCATTCGACCCTTTCGTACCCGCAGACAGGATGCGGGAAGAAGGCGTCACTCCGGCAGAAAACCTTGAGCAGATGTACAGCACATGCAACTTCATTTCCCTGCATATTCCTGCCACTCCGGAGACAAGGGGCTCGATAGGATACAGGCTCATGTCCCTCATGCCGGCCGGAGCCTGCCTTGTAAACACGGCAAGAAAAGAAGTGATAAACGAGGCTGAACTCGAAAAGATACTTGCAGACAGGCCTGACTTGAAATACATCACCGACATAGCGGCTGACTGCCAGGCAGAACTAAACGAGAAATTCGGGAAAAGAGTGTTCGCCACACCGAAAAAGATGGGGGCGGAGACAGCCGAGGCAAACATCAATGCCGGACTTGCAGCAGCAAGACAGATAGTAGAATATTTCGGGACAGGCTGCACGAGATTTCAGGTAAATGCAACAGAATAAGACCGGGGCTTCACATATTTATCCTGACGAAACATGGTACGCATAAAACCTTTTGCGGCTGTAAGGCCGCCTAAATCAATAGTGGAAGAAGTGGCTGCGCGTCCATATGATGTGCTCAATTCCGTAGAGGCAAAGGCCGAAGCCACTGAAAAGTCCCTTCTGCACATCACACGGCCTGAAATCGATTTTTCCCCGATGGCCGATGAACACAGCGAGAAGGCCTACGCCAAGGCAGTCGAGAATTTCAGGAAATGGCAGGAGAAAGGATGGCTGGTACAGGACGACAGGCCTTACTACTACATCTATGCCCAGACAATGGACGGCAGGACGCAGTATGGACTCGTAGTCTGCGCACATACCGACGACTATGCCGAAGGCAGGATCAAGAAGCACGAACTCACCCGCAAGGAAAAGGAGGATGACAGGATGATACATGTCAGAATCCAGGATGCCAATATTGAGCCCGTATTCTTCTCTTATCCGGACAACGCTGAAGTAGAACAGATAGTCAGAAAATACACATGCCGCCAGCCGGAATACGATTTTGTGGCCGATGACGGATTCGGTCACCATTTCTGGGTAATCGACAGGCAGGAGGATATAGAGAGGATTACCGCGATATTCAGCACAATCCCGGCATTCTATGTGGCAGACGGCCATCACCGCACTGCCGCAGCAGCAAGAGTCGGGGAAGAAAAGAAAGCCGGAAACCCGGGCCACACCGGACAGGAGGAATACAACTGGTTCATGGCCGTGGCATTTCCTGAAAGCCAGTTAAAGATAATCGACTACAACCGTGTGGTCAAAGATCTGAACGGCCTTTCAGCAGAAGAGTTCATAAAAAGGCTGTCGGAAGACTTTGAAGTCAGGGAACTCGGAGGAAGGGAATTGTCCTCCTGCAGGAGAGGGGAAGAAAGATGCAGGCCGGACCATCTGCATAATTTTTCAATGTATCTTGACGGAAAATGGTACTCGCTCGAAGCCAAGGCAGGAAGATACGATGACTCAGACCCTATCGGAGTCCTTGATGTGACCATACTGTCCAGCCTTGTCCTCGACAGGCTGCTTGGCATAAAGGATCTCAGGACAGACAAAAGGATAGACTTCGTGGGCGGAATCAGAGGACTTGACGAACTCGCCGGAAGAGTCGACAGCGGAGAAATGGCAGTTGCATTTGCCCTGTATCCCGTATCCATGAAACAACTGGTGGACATAGCCGATTCAGGCAACATAATGCCGCCGAAGACGACATGGTTTGAGCCGAAACTCCGCAGCGGACTTGCAATCCACAAACTTGAAAGCAACTGAAAACAGATGCCATAGCCAATCATCCTGATAAAGACGACAATGAGAAGAATAATAGAATGCGTCCCCAATTTCAGCGAAGGCAGGAACAGGGAGACAATAGAGGCAATAGCCGGAGCCATAGAGAAATCCGGAGGAGTACGGATACTGGACATCGATCCGGGCGAAGCCACCAACAGGACAGTAGTGACATTTGTCGGAGAACCAGAGTCTGTTGTGGAGGCAGCCTTCTGCGGAGTGAAAAGGGCATCCGAACTCATTGACATGAGACATCACCATGGGGCACATCCCCGTTCCGGAGCGACTGATGTCCTGCCGCTGATACCGGTCTCGGGCATCACTCTTGAAGAATGTGCGGAACTTGCGAGAAAACTGGCGGAGCGCATCTGGACAGAACTCGGGATACCGTGTTACTGCTATGAAGCGGCCGCATTCCGTCCGGAAAGGAAGAATCTCGCCGTATGCCGCGCCGGAGAATACGAGGCCCTTCCTGAAAAAATGGCAGATCCCGACAAGGCGCCTGACTTCGGCCCGGGCCGATTTACCGAAAAGGCTGCCACATCGGGGGCAGTGAACGTGGGGGCAAGGGATTTTCTCATTGCCGTAAATTTCAACCTCAACACGACATCGGTCAGAAGGGCCAACGCCGTGGCTTTCGATGTCCGGGAAAAAGGACGGCCGAAACGGGAAGGCAATCCTGTTACAGGGAAAATCGTCAAGGACCGGGACGGGAATCCGGTAATGATACCGGGGACACTGAAAGGGTGTAAAGCAATCGGCTGGTACATTGACGAATACGGTATCGCCCAGGTATCAATGAATATCACGGACATAAATGCCACCTCTCTTCACAAGGCATTCGATGAAGTATGCAGGGCGGCAGAAGCCCGCGGGATGAGGGTAACAGGCACAGAAATAGTCGGGCTGATACCAAGGCGCTCGCTCATTGATGCCGGCAAATATTTTCTGGAAAAACAGCAGCGTTCGACAGGCATCTCTGAGGAAGAGATCATAAAGATAGCAGTCAAGTCCATGGGACTGGATGACCTGAAACCATTCAACCCGAAAGAAAAAGTCATCGAATACCTCATGGAGGATGAGAAAGAGACTGCCCTCAGAGAAAAACTGATAAGACTGTCATGCAGAGACTTTGCCGCCGAGACGGCATCTGAGTCCCCCGCTCCTGGAGGAGGTTCTGTATCGGCATACATGGGGGCACTCGGAACAGCATTGGGCACCATGGTTGCCAATCTTTCCGCCCACAAACGGGGATGGGACGACAGATGGAAAGAGTTTTCCGGACATGCAGAACAGGGACAGGCCGTCATGAGGGAACTGCTGTCCCTTGTAGATGAAGACACCGCCGCATTCAACGGGATTTCATCTGCCTGCTCCATGCCTAAAAGCAGCGAAGCGGAAATCAGGGAACGGGAACTTGCGATAGAAAAGGCCACCCGGTATGCCGCCGAAGTACCGTTGAAGACTATGAAAGCCGCAGCAAAGGCATTCCCGTTGCTCAAGACAATGGCATTGGAAGGAAACCCGAACTCCATATCCGATGCAGGGACGGGAGCCCTTGCAGTCAGGAGCGCCATACTTGGAGCAGGACTCAATGTACGCATCAACGCTGCCGGGCTCAAAGACAGGGAAGAGGCGGAAAAGATGGTATCGGAAGCCGCAGCACTTGAAAAATCTGCTGTAAGAGAAGAAGAAGAGATACTCTGCATTGTCAGCGGCAAACTCAATCAATAAACAGGAGAAAATACATTATCATGACCATGGATACGGAAGAATTCAAGAGAGCAGTAGCGGAAGGCATACCTGAGACGCTGCCGGAGCCGAAGCCATATGACGGGACGGTAAACCACGCCCCGAGGAGAAAAGACATCCTTTCCCCTGAAGAAAAGGTGCTGGCCATAAAAAATGCACTGAGATATTTTCCGGAAAGGCATCATGAGATACTTGCCAAAGAATTTGCCGATGAACTCAGGACATACGGGAGAATATACATGTACCGGTTCCGTCCGGACTACCCCATGTATGCCCGTCCAATAGGAGAATATCCGGCAAGATGTCCCCAGGCTGCCGCAATCATGGCAATGATACAGAACAATCTTGATCCCCGCGTCGCCCAGCATCCCCACGAACTCATCACATATGGCGGCAACGGCTCCGTATTCCAGAACTGGGCCCAGTACAGGCTGACTATGAAATATCTGTCAGAAATGACTGACACCCAGACTCTCGTGATGTATTCGGGACATCCGCTGGGTCTTTTCCCGAGCCACAGGGACGCACCGAGAGTCGTAGTGACAAACGGGATGGTGATACCGAACTATTCCGGACAGGACGACTGGGAAAGGCTCAATGCCCTCGGGGTCTCGCAGTATGGACAGATGACGGCAGGCTCCTATATGTACATAGGTCCACAGGGCATAGTGCATGGCACCACAATCACGGTGATGAATGCCGCAAGGAAACAACTCAGGTCAAAAGGCATCCCGGCTACAAGAGAAAACATGAAAGGGATGCTTTTCGTCACGTCCGGGCTTGGCGGGATGTCAGGGGCGCAGCCTAAGGCAGGCAACATATCAGGAATAGTAAGTGTAACTGCCGAAATCAACCCTCTTGCCGCACAAAAAAGACACGCCCAGGGATGGGTCGACGAGATACACCGCTCACTGGATGAACTCATCCCGCGCATCAGAAAGGCATGTGCGGAAAAAGAGACTGTAGCGCTTGCCTATCAGGGCAACATCGTAGACCTTTGGGAAAGACTTGATGCAGAAAATATACATGTCGACCTCGGCTCGGACCAGACATCTCTTCACAATCCTTGGGCCGGGGGCTACTACCCTGCAGGACTCACGTACGAAGAGTCGCAAAAGATGATGGCGGAAGAGCCGGAAAAATTCAGGGAGCATGTCAGACAATCTCTCAGAAGACAGGTCGAAGCCATCAACAGGCTTGCGGCCAAAGGGATGTATTTCTTTGACTACGGAAATGCCTTCCTCCTCGAGTCTTCCCGGGCAGGAGCGGACATTGTGATGCCGGACGGACGGTTCCGCTATCCTTCATATGTCCAGGATATCATGGGGCCGCTCTTCTTCGACTACGGGTTCGGCCCGTTCAGATGGGTATGCATGTCCCAGGAATCTGAAGACCTGGCAAAAACCGATGCCCTTGCAGTCAAGGCCATGAAAGAGACGGCTGCACATGCTCCGGAAGAGATACGCGGACAGATGGAGGACAATATCCACTGGATTGAAGAGGCAGGAAAGAACAATCTTGTAGTCGGCTCCCAGGCACGTATTCTCTATGCCGACTGCGAAGGCAGGACAAGGATAGCGCTTGCATTCAACGAAGCCATTGCAAAAGGGGACCTCAAAGGACCGGTAGTACTCGGGAGAGATCATCATGACGTATCCGGGACAGACTCCCCGTACAGGGAGACATCCAACATCTATGACGGATCGAATCTCACTGCGGACATGGCTGTGCAGAATGTGATAGGAGACTCATTCAGGGGCGCGACATGGGTATCTCTCCACAACGGAGGAGGTGTCGGCTGGGGAGAAGTCATCAATGGCGGATTCGGGATGGTCATAGACGGAAGCGAATCTTCGGAAAGGCATATAAAAGAGATGCTTTTCTGGGATGTCAACAACGGCATTGCCCGCCGCAGCTGGGCAAGGAATGAAGGAGCAATGCATTCAATAAAAAGAGAAATGGAGAGGACGCCGGGACTGAAGGTGACCATGGCAAGCCTTGCCGATGACGCACTCGTAAGGAAAGCCATCGGTCTGGAAGACGGTCACTCTCCGGCAGTCATGCAATAGTCACCGGCACCTTGCAATGGCAAGGACGGGCCATTAAAAGATTCAGAAAAATATGATACATCAGATTTCAAACAGATGCCTGTCTATAGACAGAATAAAGGAAATCCTGTTCAAAGGATATACGCTTGAGATAAGCGAAGAATCGGCAGAAGCCATAACAGGCTGCCGCAAATATCTGGACTCCAAGATGGAGGACATGGACAGGCCGGTATACGGAGTGACTACAGGATTCGGCTCGCTCTGCGACATAACAATCCCGGAAGATGACCTGTCCACACTCCAGCACAATCTCGTGATGTCACATGCATGCGGGACAGGAGAAAAAGTAGCCCCTGAAATCGTCAGGCTCATTCTGCTGCTCAAGATACAGTCCCTTTCGTACGGGCACTCCGGGGTACAGTTAGCCACAATCCAGAGGCTTGTGGACATGTTCAACAATGATGTGCTTCCTGTAATATATCAGCAGGGTTCACTCGGGGCATCCGGTGACCTTGCCCCGCTTGCACACATGTCCCTTCCGCTCATAGGCCTTGGAGAGGTCGACTACAAGGGCAAGACACGGCCTTCCGCCGAAGTGTGGGAAGAACTCGGATGGGAACCCCTGAAACTCCAGTCAAAGGAGGGCCTTGCCCTTCTCAACGGCACACAGTTCATGTGCGCCCATGGAGTATGGGCCGTCATCAAATGCGAACGGCTTTCAGAATGGGCAGACAGAATAGGGGCAATGGCCCTGGATGCCTTTGACGGACGGATAGAGCCTTTCTACCCTCAAGTCCACTCTGTACGTCCGCATAAAGGACAGATAGACACAGCCGCAAGGATACTCGAACTTCTTGACGGAAGTGAAATCATAGGGCACAACAAGAAGCATGTCCAGGATCCGTACTCGTTCAGATGCATACCCCAGGTGCATGGTGCTGTAAAAGATACGCTAAGATATGTAAAGTCCGTAATAGAGACCGAACTGAACAGTGCGACGGACAACCCTACGGTATTTCCTGACCAGGACATGATAATCTCTGCCGGGAATTTCCATGGTGAACCGATTGCATTCGCCATGGACTTCCTTGCAATAGCCATGGCCGAACTCTCAGGCATCTCCGAAAGAAGGATATATCAACTCATATCCGGGCAAAGGGGGCTCCCTTCATTCCTCGTGGCCAATCCGGGGCTGAACAGCGGATTCATGATTCCACAATACACTGCGGCATCGATAGTCAGCCAGAGCAAGGGACTCTGCACTCCGGCATCAGTAGACTCGATACCGTCCTCCCAGGGACAGGAAGACCATGTGAGCATGGGGGCAAATGCAGCCACAAAACTGGTGCGTGTAGTCAACAATACCGAGAGAGTTCTCGCAATAGAACTTCTGAATGCGGCTCAGGCACTGGAATTCCGCAGACCTCTCCGCTCTTCATGGACAATAGAAAAGATATTCGCACACTACAGGAAAGAGGTTCCGTTTGTCAACGATGACACTTGCATGTACCCATTGATAGAAAAGACCGTCAGATTCCTGAGGGAATACAACATGGTGCCTTTCACAGTCTGACATGAGAACACTCATAACAAACATAAAGGAGATTTTCGGTATCCTTCCGCATGGCATCATGAAAAAGGAAGGAGAAGAGATGGGAAGCGTAGAGTCTCTGAAAGATGCATGGCTTCTTGTTGACGGGGGGAAGATTGCAGATTTCGGTACAATGCCCTACCCCGTGACAGGAACTGGTCCTGATGACTGGGGAGCAGATGACCCGTCATACAGGCCGGAAGACAGGGATGAGGACATAGACAATGTCATAGATGCCGAAGGAGGCTTCGTCCTGCCGTCATTCTGTGATTCACACACCCACATCGTATATGCCGGATGCCGTGACGGGGAATTCCGGGACAAGATAGCAGGGCTGACCTATGAAGAGATAGCAGCCAGGGGAGGAGGAATCCTGAATTCAGCCGATCTGCTCCACAATACATCCGAAGAAGAACTCTACAGGCAGTCCGCTGAACGTGCACGGGAAGTCATGCTCATGGGTACAGGAAGCCTTGAGATAAAAAGCGGATACGGGCTTACAACAGAGGACGAACTGAAGATGCTCCGTGTAATACGCCGCCTGAAGGAAGATTTCCCGATGGAAATCCGCAGCACATTTCTCGGGGCGCATGCCGTCGGAAGGGCATATGCAGGGAGACAGGACGAATATGTAAAGATGGTATGCAGGGAGATGCTCCCTGCAGTGGCAGCCGAAGGGCTGGCAGATTTTGTGGACGTATTCTGCGACAAAGGATTCTTCACTCCTGCGGAGACAGCCACAATACTCGAAGCTGCTGCACGATATGGCCTGCGGCCAAAAATCCACGCCAACGAACTGGCTGTCTCAGGAGGAGTCCAGACCGGCACGGCACATAAGGCCCTGTCCGTTGACCATCTGGAACAGACCGGAGATGACGAAATCAAGGCATTGCAGGCGTGCCGCTCCACCATGCCGACAATGCTTCCAGGGGCGTCATTCTTTTCAAGGCTTCCGTACGGCAATGCTAAAGGCTTCATCAGGGCAGGGCTTGGTATTGCACTGGCCTCTGACTACAATCCTGGGTCTTCTCCAAGCGGCAACATGAGATTTGTAATGGCATTGGGATGCATACAGATGCGGCTCACCCCCGAGGAAGCATTCAATGCATGTACCATCAACACGGCCTATGCCATGGGGACAAGCCATCTGGGCGGCTCGATTACCCGCGGGAAAAGAGCCGATATCATCATAACCCGCCCCCTACCCTCCCTTGCATTCATCCCATACAGCCACCAGACACCGTTCATCTCCCGGGTGATGGTCGGAGGCAGCCTATTCGATCTTGCGGACATCGCCGGATGACATAAGTAACGGCAGCCATTCCCGCACTGCCATATCTGCTGACATTCCTTCTCCGCATCATGCCAAAATGTCAAACTGCCGGCATATGGCACTGATATTGTATCACTGCGTCACCGGAACGGACATGCGGGAACGCTCCGGGAACAGACCGGATGCCGGACAGCACCACGTCCGGAAATGAAGTTGGACAATAAAAAATAAAAAGCCATGATTACTGAAAAATTACAGAAAGCCATCAATGACCAGATCACTGCTGAACTGTGGTCTTCAAACCTCTACCTCCAGATGTCCTATTTCCTTGAGAAAGAAGGATGGTCAGGCTGTGCACACTGGATGATGAAACAGTCTGAGGAAGAAAAGGAGCACGCAAATGAACTTGCCCACTATCTCATCAAGAGAGGCGGCGAGGCAAAAGTAAGTATGATCGATGTTGTCCCTGCAGGGTGGGGCAGCGTCCTTGAGGTCTTCGAACATGTCTACAAACATGAATGCCATGTATCAGAACTCATCAACGCCCTCGTTGACGTGGCATCCGCAGAGAAAGACAAGGCAACACAGGACTTCCTCTGGGGCTTTGTAAGAGAGCAGGTTGAAGAAGAGGCTACCGCAGCCGGACTTGTCGACAAGTTCAAGAAAGCCGGAGATGCAGGGCTCTTCTACATTGACGCCCAACTTGCCGCAAGGTAACCCTGTCACAGGCTATCAGAAAGGACGACTAAAAAAACAATTTTGGTCGTCCTTTTTTATTTGATTTCACTATTTTTGTCCCATATAATCATAATAGATACCATAAAACTCACTCGACATGAAAAATTACGTCAGATGACCTCTATGTCATCCGAGAGAATCCAGCCCTGGCGGCCATCGGCAAGTTCGATATTGTTCCATTCCCCGACCTCATCAAGGATTCTTACGGTTGTACCCTCATGAAGAATGAAAAGATCCTTGGAAGTCTCTGAAGAAGGGGAACTCTTGACTGATGTCACAGGCCTCATGACAACAGCACCATCAGCCCGCATATAGTCATTCTTCTGCCACAGTGAAAACGCGAGGCAACTTACAGTCAGAAGAACAGAGACCACCAGGCCTGAAAAGCCTGAAATCTTCCATCCTCTGGATACAGACAGTACAAGAAGCAGGAGCATGACACATGCAATGGCAAAGAATACTATTGACAATATGGCCCACGCATCGGAATCAAGGATATAGCAGACAGCCTTGGCCCATGTCTTCAGTACAAATTCCGGCACAGGGTCTATCCTGTCCTGGATAAAACCGGATACAACCTCAAGATTGTAGCGGGCGTCCGCATATGACGGGTCAAGTTTCAGCGCCCGCTCATAATACAGCACAGCATGAGGGTAGTCCTCTGCCTTAAAGTATGAACTTCCTATATTGCAGTACAATGCCGCTGACTCCAGTCCGGAAGAGACGATTGTCTCATAGCCGGCTGCAGCATCAGCCCATCTGCCTTCGGAATACGCAACCGTCGCCTTTGTCCACAGGGAATCGATGTATGTATTATCCCCGGATGCAGATGCCGTCATTGGTATGGAAAGAGTGAGCAGCATAGTCATTACGGCAATCCCCGTGTTGCGGGCCGTCTTCTTTCCTTTCATCATTGAATCCATTGAAGATATTATATTTATGGCTGCCTGATAATGTACGTTCATGGCATCATGCCCTGCATCAGGAGAGTACCGGGCAAACTCGCATGCATCCAGAAGGGAGATGAACTCATCCACGGACTCTCTGTCGGCTCCTGCTCCGACAAGAGATGATGAAATCCTTTCTTTTGAGAAATCCGCCACGGATACATTGAGTTTGTCTGAGGCAAAGCCCACAAGGGCCTTGTGAAGTTCGTCATAGAATGCAGCATAAAGATTCTGGCGCAGATAATTCTCTGCGAGTTTCAGTCTCCTGAGAGCCATCTTGGTCGCTTTCCGAGTCTTCATACCGGCAACATCGGCCCGTCGGGCTGCAAGCATCCGGAGCAGAAGCCATATGGCTGCCGACAATACCGCCACTGCCGCAAACAAGCCCCAGAACAGGCCGGACCCTATGAAGAAATCGCCTTTCGGCACAAGAACAGGGAGTTTCGTCCTTATATATCTTATATCCTGTCCAAGGCTCTTCACCCCGTGACGTGTAATGGCAGGAACAGAAACAGACGCTCCGTCATCCACATCATTGCCTTTCGCCACGGAAAACAATATTGCCCTGGTCTTCAGAGTGACATATTTTCCCTCATTGATATCATAATAACTGTATGGAATCGGGGCTATCGCAAAATCCCCATGGCTGCGCGGTATGAAAGGGTATTCATAAGTCTTGCTTCCCGAAGTGCCCCCGGAAGCCTTGTCAGTATTTTCCGTGACTTTCGTGTCATACACTTCGAAATCCGGAGGGAATGCGACATGAGGGGCCTCAAGAAGGGACACATTGCCTTTTCCCTTGATAGTCACTATGAGAGACGCAGCCTCATGCGTAGAAAGGGAATCCTTGCTCAGCCTGGCCGAAATCGTGAAGTCGCCCACTCCTCCCCCAAAAGAAGCCGGTGCCCCGGACGGAAGAGGTGTAACATGCACTTTCACGGAAGACGAATATATTCTCTTCCGGATAGTCCTGTAGTCATCAAAGAATCCGTCGAATATACTTGCCGAGCCTCCAGAGGAGACACGTATGTTCAAGAGACATACAAGTTCGGCAGGCTCTATTGTCAATGTGCCGGACTGCTGCGGTATCAGGACATATTTACGGAGAACAGCAGTATTGTATATCCTGTCATTGTAACTTTCCCTCTGGAACTCGATATTGGTCGGTGCCTCTATTTCCTGGCTCCAGAACCCGTTGAATGAAGGGAATCTCGCATCTTCGAAACCGGCGATGTTTGCCCTCTGATAGAGTTTCAGAGTTGCAGTTACAGGCTCGCCGACCACCACATCGGTACGGCTCAGAGTAAGCCGCATAAACAGGTCTTCATCAGAAATCCCCGTGACATCAGACCGGGTGCCGGAACCGGATGGACGTGGGGTCTGGGCGGCAGAAGTATTTCCGTCAGAAACGACTTCTATCCTCACAGGATCCGACTTTACTTCCTTGCCCTTGATTTTTGCAGTAGCCTCAGGCAGGGTGAAAGTACCCTTTTTCTTCGGATAAAGCACATATGTATAGGTCGTCTGGGATGATTTGGTCCGTTTGCCGTTTATTATCTGCACACTGGTGGAGCGGCCTTGCTGAGGCCCCCATACAAGCTGGAAATCCTCCCCCTGGCTCCATTTGAAATCCGACGGGGAACTTTCTCCGTCTATAATAAATGCCACAGTAAACTGTTCATTTTCCGCAACGACATTCGGGATCTCCACACGGATGGAAGTCTGTGCAGAAATGCCTGCTGCAGACATAAACGCAAGGACAAATGTCAAAAATATTCTGTTAATCATTCCTCACCGGTATTTTTATCAAACAATATAAAAGGGCGTAACGGGCCACGCTACCAGTTCTTCTCTTTCTGGCGGGACTTCATGGCTTCAGCCTTCTCCTTGTTCACCTTCTCCTGGGTCTCCTTTTCCTTTGCCTGTATTGCCTGCAGCATCTGCTGGGCGGCCTGAGGAGTTATTTTAGGCTGCTGCCCCTGGGGCTGTCCCTGAGGAGGCTGCTGTCCCTGATCATCCTTATCCTGGTCAGAATCCTGCCGGTCGTTCTCACCGTCATCCTTATCCTGTCCGTCATCATTGTTCTGCTTATCCTGCTGATTCTGCTGCTGGTTCTGCTGTTCCTCAAGCATCTGCCTGGCATAAATATAATTTTCCTTGGCGTCAATATCCCCAGGGTTCAGCAGAAGGGACTGCCGGTATGCATCGACAGCAGCCTGCCAGTCCTTTGCCTGTGATGCAGCATTCCCGGAGTTATAATACCAGTCAGACTCATGGGCGCTTGCAGGAGCCGAATCCTTCAGGGCATCATAACTTTTTCTTGCCTGTTCCATGTCCCCCATCCGGTACAGGGTATTTGCAAGATTGAAACCTGCCGCAAAGGACGTGGAATCTTTCACCAATGCTTTCCTGTAGTCAATCTCTGCCTCTTTCCATGCCTCTTTTCTGAAATCCCTGTTGCCTCTCCTGACGTCACTCCTGTCCGGCTGCGCATGAAGGCAGAATGAAGAGACAAACAGGATAAAAACGGCTGCTATAACATTCCTCATTTGACAATCCTCCTAAAACAAACGCCTTTTCATCTTCCTTTCCCCTATCAGCATCTCTATCACAAACAGGACAAGGGCTATCGCAAAGAAATACATAAATTGTTCGTCAAATTCCTCAAAGACAATCGAACTGAACTGCTCGTCATCCATCTTCCTGATTTCATCTACAATCGGATTCAGGCCGAACTCGCTGTTACCCGCACGCACATAGGAACCGTTTCCGGCGGCAGCCACCTCCTTGAGTGTCTTCTCATCGAGACGGGAGACCACGATATCCCCATTCTTGTCTTTGAGAAGTTCCCCTCCCACAGGGACAGGCTTTCCCTCCTCAGACCCGACACCTATGGTAAAAACCTTTATACCCAGTTCGGCAGCCTGCCTTGCAGCCGCAACCGGGTCATCCTCATGGTTTTCGCCGTCAGTTATGACAATAATCACCCTGCTTTTTTCACTCTGGGCGCTGAAACTGCGTATGGCAGTATTGATGGCATCACCTATGGCCGTGCCTTGTATCGGTACAGACTCCGTAGATATGGAGTTGAGGAACATCTTGGCAGAAACATAGTCGGTTGTCACCGGAAGTTGCACAAATGAACTGCCGGCAAAGACAATAAGACCTATCCTGTCATCCCTCAACCTGTCCACGAGTTTTGAGATTGCAAGTTTGGCCCGGTCCAGACGGTTCGGCGAATAGTCCTCTGCCAGCATCGAGTTGGAGACATCCAGGGCAATCATGATTTCAGCCCCACGTGTCTCATGTTCTTTCAGTTTGGCTCCGATCTGAGGTCTGGACAGGCCAATTATAAAGAAGAAAAAGGCAAGGGAAAACAAAGTAAGTCTCACCCAGCCCTTTGCCTTGGAGACAGACGGCATGAGGGCCGAGACAAGGGCCTCGTCCCCGAAACGCCTTACCCTCCGTTTCCTGAAATGAAGCATCAGGGCATAGGCCACAAAAAACAGAGGTATGAGCAATATCAGTAAAAGATACTGTGCCTGAGCAAAATTAATCATGTCTATCCTCTCCTATGGCAATCTTCTTATGACAAACAAATCCAGGATGACGGCAAGAAGAAGGGCCGCCAGGGCCACGAGTGCATATCCGGTATATAATTCCTTATACACGGGGAAACTGTCCACAGTGATCCGGGATTTCTCCATTTCATTGATTTCACTGTAGATTTCCATAAGTTTGGTATTGTCCGTAGCGCGGAAATACCGTCCTCCTGTGGCCTGGGCCATTTCCTTCAGCAACTCCTCGTCTATCTCCACACGCACATTCTGCACCTCGACCCCCCAGGGAGTCATGACCGGATAGGGTGCTGTCCCTTCCGCCCCGACACCTATGGTATAGACCCTTACCCCATACGTCTTTGCTATCTCGGCCGCCATCTGCGGCGTGATTTCTCCACGGTTGTTGACGCCGTCCGTAAGCAGTATCACCACCCGGCTCTTGGCATCCGAATCCTTCAGACGTGCCACGGCAGTCGCAAGACCGTTTCCTATGGCGGTTCCGTCTTCAATAAGGTCTGTATGGACTTCTTTCATCAGATTGATAAGAGTAGCCCTGTCAGTCGTAAGAGGACATTGCGTATAACTTTCTCCTGCAAACACGGCTATGCCTATCCTGTCGGACGGACGCTGTGAAATGAATTCAATGGCAATATCCTTGGCCGCACTTATCCTGTCGGGAGTAAAATCTCTGGCAAGCATACTCGTGGAGACGTCCATGGCAAGCATGATGTCAATACCTTCAGAATCTACACGGTCCATCTTCCCGGAAGACCTCGGCCTGGCCATGGCAATGATAATCATCACTATGGCAAGTATCTTAAGTACAGCAGGGACATGCCTCATGCAGGCCATGAATGAAAACCTGCCCTGCTTCAGCGGCAACATGACCGGAATACGGATATGCGGACGCCGTGCACAGAACTCAAGATAGAGATAGTGCAGAATCAGCAGAAACGGGATGATTTCCAGCCAAAGCAGTTTTGGATACTCAAAAAACATCTCTACACCTCCTGTTTTTCATCTTTCCGTATCGGGTCTGCGCCACTGTCCCCAGTCCCGCCGGACACGGCACATGTCTGGTTGTCAGCGTGGACGCTGTCCCCCTGGGCCGGCATAGCGGCTTCTGAACCGCCATCCACCTCCTGCTGATATGTCGAAGTGACAAACCGCACGGCACAAGGGACGGCAGATGCATTCTCATCATCAGATGCCACATATTTGGCGAACTTCACAAAATCCGCCCTCTCAAAAAGAGATTTTGTCTCTTCAAAAAGCGCCTCCGGGACATCTTTCCCTGAGAGTTCCCGGAATATCTCGCCCGTAGTCATCTCCATGGCAGAGATTCCGTACCTTGAGACGATATATTCCCTCAGTGCATCGGTAACACCTGAATAAAACTGCTTCTGCTTCTCCGGGCTCCACAGCCTGTTTCCCCTGAGCCCGTCAAGTTTCCTGAGGGCAACAATATGCGGCGGGTCTCTGCGTGAAACAGATGCGCCTCCCTTACGGCCATACCTGAGTATGAGCCATACGGCAAGCCATACAAGACCGGCAAGGACGGCAAGACCGGCAAGATAAGGGATGAGTTCCCTGAATGTCAGAGGATAGCGCACCTGCCCCTTGATGTCATGCAGGATGAATGTCGCCGTATCGACAGGCATTGTCCTGACATCGAGTGTCCTGTTGCCGAAGAATATAGTGTCTACGGCTCCTTGGGGAGTCCTTCTCACAACAGCCACAGGCGGCAGCTGATATTCGCCCTCATCAAATGAAGTGACGGTGACGCTTGCCCTGATATCCATCCTTGCAGGCAGGCCTTTCTTGCCCTTCTGCACGTCAAGGGTGTCAACTTTCCAGGGGGAAACGACTTCTACACCCTCGCAGAAGCCATCCGAATAGTCGGGGAACGCAAAAGATGTCCCGTCCTCAACCCCGTAAAGGACAAAACCGTATCTCAACTGGTCTGCAATCAGCACGGAATCCCGCTCCTGGACAGGCTCCAGAAACACCCCGTCCATCTCTATCCGCCCCGGGGCCTGGGCATAGGCAGCAATGCTGGACCCGGCCATTCCGGCACACACCGACAAAGCAGAAACGTATTTCAGAAATAAATCCATATGGTCACGTCTACTATCGTTTTTGGAAAAAGGCCATCAGCCCTTTCACATAATCCTGGTCAGTCGCTATGCTGACACTGTCAACATTATATTTCATGAGCATGCGCGATGCGCTCCGGGACATTGTCCTGAACCATTCCGCATAGGCATCCCTCACTTTTTTGCTGGAAGTGTCCACCCAGGCGGACTTCAATGTCTCAGAATCCTTCACATGCAGAAGACCGACATCGGGGATTTCCCTCTCGCGGGGGTCATAGACTTCGATGACGGACAGGTCGTGCCTGCCCACAGCCACCTTGAGGGCATCCTCATAACGCGGAGTGCCATCCTCATTGACATCCAGCATATCCGAAAGAAGAAATGCCGTACAGCGTTTCTTGATGGCATTGGCGAGATAACGCAATGCCCCGCTGATGTCCGTACCATCATATTGCGGACGGAATTCTATTATCTCGCGTATAATATGCAGGAGATGGCTCCTGCCTTTCTTCGGAGGAATGAATTTCTCCACCCTGTCGCTGAAGAAAAGGGCGCCGACCTTATCATTGTTTATGATGGCGGAAAACGAAAGCACTGCCGCTATCTCTGCTATCAGATCCCTCTTGTCCATCCCTGCCGTACCGAAAAGCCCCGACCGGCTGATGTCTATAAGGAGCACCACCGTCAGTTCCCTTTCTTCCTCAAAGACTTTCACATAGGGAGACCTGAGACGTGCCGTGACATTCCAGTCCATATTCCGGACATCGTCACCGAACTGGTACTCCCGCACCTCACTGAAGGCCATCCCGCGTCCTTTGAATGCAGAATGGTACTCTCCCGCAAATATCTGATGCGAAAGCACCCTTGTCTTTATCTCGATTTTCCTGACCTTCCTGAGCAGGTCTTCGGCATTTCTGGGTCTATCCATTACGGAACTTCTACTGCATTGATTATCTCTGAAATGATATTTTCCGTGGTCACATTTTCGGCCTCGGCCTCATAGGTAAGGCCTATCCTGTGCCTGAGCACCTCATTGCATACTGCGCGGACATCCTCAGGTATTACATAGCCTCTTCTCTTTATGAATGCATAGGCCTTGGATGCCATCGACAGAGATATGCTGGCACGTGGAGACGCCCCGTACGAGATGAGGCCGGACAGACTCTTGAGGCTGTAGTCCTGCGGAGTCCTTGTGGCATAGACGATGTCAACGATGTAACGCTCTATCTTCTCGTCCATATACACATCCCTCACTACCTCCCGGGCACGGACTATATCCTCCGGTTTCATGACAGGCCTGGCTTTCGGGAACTCCCCTGTATTGTTCATCCTGATGATGAGTTTTTCCTCTTCCTTTTTAGGATAGGAGACCACGACCTTCAGCATGAAACGGTCAACCTGCGCTTCCGGAAGAGGATATGTACCTTCCTGTTCGATAGGATTCTGGGTCGCCATCACAAGGAAAGGCTCGGGAAGACGGAAAGTCTCGTCACCTATCGTCACCTGGCGCTCCTGCATGGCCTCCAGCAGAGCAGACTGCACTTTCGCCGGTGAACGGTTGATTTCATCCGCAAGCACGAAATTGGCAAAAATAGGCCCTTTGCGGATCTGGAACTGCTCGCTTTTCTGAGAATATATCAGCGTTCCGAGGACATCGGCCGGAAGCAGGTCCGGGGTAAACTGTATCCTGCTGAACTTGGCATCGACACACGAGGCAAGGGTATTTATCGCAAGGGTCTTTGCCAGTCCCGGCACGCCCTCAAGCAGAATATGGCCGTTTGCGAGGAGACCTATAAGAAGGTTTTCCACCAGATGTTTCTGGCCGACAATCACCTTGCCCATCTCCATTGTGAGGATGTCTACAAATGAACTCTCACGCTGGATACGGTCATTCAATTCTTTAATGTTAACGCTCTCCATAAAAGTTCCTGTATTTTTTGATAATTTTGCATCTGTTTCAATCCCGCCTTTCACATCCGGCGGCATGCCGGGGGAAAGGCCCAAGTCCAACATTTTTGTTTCAGACCTCTATGCGGTACATCATAAGGTTTTCCTACAGCGGAGCAGGGTTCTTCGGCTGGCAGCGACAGAGGGAAGCCCGCTCTGTCCAGGGTGAGATAGAAAGGGCGCTCTCACTCTTCCTCGGGGAAGAAATCACCGTCACCGGAGCCGGGCGCACAGATTCCGGCGTAAATGCCGTGAACTGCATTGCCCATTTTGAAATGCCGGACCGGAAGCCTGTCCCTGAACCGGCGCATTTTATCTACAAAATAAATGCCATCTTGCCTAAAGGGATAGCCATACATGAGGCAAGGCCTGTACAGGACGATTTCCACGCCCGTTTTTCAGCAGTTTCAAGAGAATACAGATATTTTCTGCACCGGAAAAAAGACCCTTTCATGGACAATTTCTCATGGTATTGCAGATACCCGCTCGACATCAGTAAAATGAACATTGCCGCCCGGTACCTCATCGGCAGACATGACTTCCGCTGCTTTGAGAAGACAGGAGGCAACAACCTCACATCGATATGCAATATCACTGCCGCCTCGTGGGAATACTGGATACCTCCACACGTATCCATGATGGGCTATGACCATGAAGAAGGCGATTTCCTCGTATTCACGATCCGGGCCGACAGATTCCTGAGAAACATGGTCCGGGCGATTGTAGGCACACTTGTTGATATAGGACGCGGGCGGCACGAGCCGGAATGGGTCAGAAGCCTTGTTGAAGACGGGACACGCCAGGACGCCGGAGAATCGGTCCCGGGCAATGCCCTTTTCCTTGACAAAGTGGAATATCCGGCCGATAAATAAATAAAAAAAATTAATATCTTTGCAGTTTCTAAAATTTACGGACAAAATGCTTTTCAATCTTTTACAATCCGGACTTGATGCCGCGGTACCGGTTGAGTCCATACCTCAGCAGCAGGAAATGACACTGTCTTTCTTCGACCTGTTCCTCAAGGGAGGGGCGCTCATGTGGGTACTGCTTGCCCTCTCGTTCGTCGCCATATACATTTTCGGGAAAAAATGGTGGATGATACGGAAGGCCGGGAAAATCGACAGGAACTTCATGAACGACATACATGACTTCATCCATGAAGGGAAAATCAAGTCGGCCGTATCGCTCTGCCAGAAATACGACTCGCCTGTGGCAAGACTGGTAGAAAAAGGGATTGAACGCATCGGACGTCCGCTTTCAGACATACAGACGGCTGTGGAAAACATGGGCAACGTGGAGGTTGCCAGACTCGAGAAAGGGCTTCCGATACTTGCTACAGTTGCCGGAGGCGCACCAATGATAGGCTTTCTCGGGACAGTCATGGGAATGGTACAGGCATTCTTCAATATGGCCCAGGCCGGGAATAACATTGACATAACCCTCCTTTCGGGAGGAATATATGTGGCCATGGTGACAACGGTCGGCGGACTCATCGTGGGCATCATAGCATATTTCGGATACAACTACCTTACTTCCAACATATCCGACCTTGTCTTCAAGATGGAGAGCACCATCATTGACTTCATGGATCTGCTGCACGAACCTGCAGAGGAAGGAGGGGACGCAGAAGGGAAAGAATTATAGTCACGACCCGGCAAGACCGGACAGACAGACCAAAAGATGGCTTTAAAAAGGACAACAAAGGCAGAACCCAATTTCTCGATGTCGTCAATGACAGACATCGTCTTCCTTCTGCTCATATTTTTTCTTGTGACATCCACACTCGTCAACCCGAATGCCCTGAAACTTCTGCTCCCGAAAAGCACGGGACAGGTAGCGGCAAAGGCAACAGTGAGCGTATCGATAAAGCACCATCTTGATACGGATACTTTCACCTACCATATCAACGGGGACCAGGCACCGGTCCCGTTCAGGGAAATAGAAGATGACATCGTGGAACTGCTGCAGAATGAGCCGGACCCGACGTTTTCGATATATGCCGATGAAACCGTCCCGATCAAGGAAGTGGTGGAGATAATGAATATTGCGAAAAGAAATCATTATAAGGTAATAATGGCTACCCGGCCCGAATAGGAAGGACAGGGAGCAAGCCCAAAAGTTTGAGCCGGAACAATGGAGCAGCAATACAGAAAGGAACGGGCAAGACAGGAAAAGACAGCACGGATGATAGGGATTATGGCCACACTGGCCGTCAACCTGACATTTGTTGCAGTCGGGACCACTTCCGGCATGAAATATATCTACCCGCCGCCTGAAGAGGAGTCCCTGCTCCTGGACTTTTCTGAATACGAGGCCGAGATCCCGCAGCAGATACGGAACGGCAGCGAACCACGCTCTGCTGATGCAGACCCGGCCAAAGATATCGAACTCATCCAGCAGTCCCAGGCACAGAACGAGGGGACAAGGCTCAATGAGGCAAAGGAAGCCACTGTGGATGATTTCGGTGACGTGGAGATAAAGGAGCCGCCAAGAAAAAAGGAGATAGACAAGAGGGCATTGTTCCATGCGGCCGACAACAAGACCCGGAAAGATACGCTTGCAGCACAGACAGCAGCGAAAGTCTCGGATGCGCTGAAAGCCGGACATGCATCCGGCAATACCGCCACAGGAGAGACGAAAGGGGAGCCTAATGCCCGTCTCGAAGGAAGGACGGTGCTCGGGACACTGGCTGAACCGGAATACAATGTCCAGCAATCCGGAATAGTCGTTGTGGAGATATTCGTGGACAGAAACGGGACAGTGGTAAGCGCCAATCCCGGAGCAGACGGGACGACAGTAACCGACAGGACACTGTGGGAGGCAGCCAGGAAAGTTGCACTCAAGGCGAGATTCAATGTGAAGCAGGATGCAAAGGAACTCCAGAAAGGGACCATCACATATGTTTTCAACCTTGAATGACATGGAAGAACAAATATAATGGCGTGAGCCATATTTTATAGTGTATTATTATTCATTACTTTAAAACCAGGATGTCCTGCAGAAAGGACATCCGTGACAAAAAGATGGAAAACTACAGAAGAGGCGGCAATGACCGCAGAACAGAAGGCCGTAGCGATTACGGCAGAAGAAACCAGGAAAGGAACTTTTCCGGCGGAAGGAACAGCAGATTTTCAGACGGCTATTCAAGGGATTACAGAAGGCCTCGCCATGACGGATATGGCACAGATGAGGCTTCCCCTGCAGCACCGAGACGCAGACCGAGAGTCATCAGAGGGAAAGACGGGGAACTGAGAAATGTCTCCGCAGGCAGCGCAAGACCGTCCTATGCAAGAAACGAATCCGGAGAAAGACGCGGATCCGGCTACGGAGAGAGAAGGAGATTCGAGGACGGAGGACATCACTACGGGAACAGAAGACCGGCCGGAGGCACAAGGACACGCCCGGAGAGACCTGAAAGAAGGTTTGCAGAGCCGAGAAAGCCGAGAATCCCTGTTGAAAACGGTATAAGCAGGATGCTCAGCAGAAAACGGATCCAGGACGAGTCATCATACTCAGACAATGACAGCATAAACATACCGGTAAAGGAAGAGGTAAGGCTCAACAAGTTCATCGCCAACTCCGGGATATGCTCCAGAAGAGAGGCTGACAATTATATCCAGGCAGGAGTGGTGACCGTGAACGGAGAGGTAGTCACAGAACTCGGGACCAAGGTCAACATATACAATGATGATGTCAGATTCAATGGCGAAAGGCTGAAGGGGGAAGAAAAAGTGTATGTGGTGATGAACAAGCCGAAAGGCTATGTGACCACAGCAAGCGACCCGCATGCCGAAAAGACCGTGATGGATCTTCTCAAAGGATGCAAGGCCCGCGTATTCCCTGTAGGAAGGCTCGACAAGTACACCACAGGGGTCCTCATGTTCACCAATGACGGCGAGATAGCAGAAAAACTGACTCACCCTTCATATGACAAGAAGAAGATATATCAGGTGACCCTCGACAAAGACCTGACGCAGGAGGACTATGACAAAATCAAGAGCGGAGTCCTTCTTTCTGACGGAGAGATAGCGGCAGATGAACTTGAATACGTGGAGGATGACAACCACAAGAAGATAGGCATCGAGATACATTCCGGAAAGAACCGGATTGTCAGGAGAATCTTCGAGTCTCTCGGCTATGAGGTGCGCGGCCTCGACAGGGTCTATTTTGCCGGACTCACCAAGAAAGGACTCAAGAGAGGCCAGTGGAGATTCCTCACACAGGGAGAGGAGAACATATTGAAGATAGGAGCCTACAATTAACAACCCGGATACCGTCAGCAATATGTCAGAACATCATAAGAAACACAGGGCTGGATTTGTCAACATCATCGGGAACCCGAATGTCGGCAAATCCACGCTCATGAATGCACTTGTAGGGGAAAGGCTTTCGATTGTCACATCAAAGGCACAGACCACAAGGCACAGGATAATGGGTATAGTGAACGGGGAAGACTGGCAGATAGTCTACTCCGACACCCCGGGAATACTGAAGCCGAACTACAGGCTCCAGCAGAGCATGATGAATTTCGTGGACACGGCCATCGGGGACGCAGACATCATCCTGTATGTGACCGATGTCATCGAAAAACAGGACAAGAATGCAGAATACATAGAAAAACTGCAGAAAGTCGAATGTCCGGTAATCGTCGTGATCAACAAAATCGACATAAGCACACAGGAGCATGTGTCCGGCCTTCTTTCATGGTGGGAGGCACAGTTACCCGGGGCTGACATATTCCCGGCATCCGCCAAGGAGAAATTCAACCTCGACAACATTTTCGAGACAGTCCTCGAGCACCTTCCTGAAGCACCGGCATGGTATGACAAGGATGTATTCACTGACAAGAACCTGAGATTTTTCGCATCGGAGATAATCAGGGAGAAGATACTGCTCAACTACAGCCAGGAAATACCGTACAGTTGCGAGGTGGAGATAGAGGAATTCAAGGAAGGACGCGAAAGATACGACATCAGTGCCGTCATATATGTGATGCGCGACTCACAGAAAGGCATCATCATCGGCAAAGGCGGACTTGCCCTGAAAAAGGTCGGTACGGCAGCACGGCTGGACATGGAGGACTTTTTCCAGAAGAAGGTATTCCTCAAGATATTTGTCAAAGTGGATCCTGACTGGAGAGAAAACAAGAAGGAACTCAGAAGATTCGGGTACGAGTTCTGAACCGGGAAAGGAAAGGTTAACAGATAAACTGCACGCAATGGACAGAGACGAAGAGATGACGCTTCCGCCAGAGGAAATGGACGGAGAACAGCAGGAAAGCATCAGCGGGCCAGCAGCAGAGGCCCCCGCCGCTCCTGACACGAATATCCCGTCAGGGAAATATGACCGGCTGCTCAATGAGAACAGCAGGAAATACAAACTTTCCGGGATGTTCAGGGAATGGTTCCTCGACTATTCTTCATATGTTATCCTCCAGAGGGCTGTACCGGACATGACAGACGGTCTCAAGCCCGTGCAGAGGCGCATCCTTCATGCATTGTACCGGATAGATGACGGCGCACCTATCAAAGTGGCAACGATTATCGGTGAAGCCATGAAATTCCACCCGCATGGAGATGCCTCCATCGAGGGGGCTCTTGTCCAGCTCGGGCAGAAGAACATGCTCATAGACTGCCAGGGCAACTGGGGGAACATACTCACAGGCGACTCCAATGCAGCACCGAGGTATATTGAAGCCAAACTGAGCAGGCTGGCAAAGGAAATCCTTTTCAACCCCAAGACCACAGAATGGATGAACTCCTATGACGGCAGGAACCAGGAACCTGTAGAACTGCCTGTCAAGTTCCCTCTTCTGCTCGCCCAGGGAGCAGAAGGGATAGCAGTAGGTCTGGCATCGAAGATTCTTCCGCACAATTTCAACGAACTTATCGACGCATCCATTGCAATATTGCAGGACAAGCCATTCGAACTGTATCCGGACTTCCCTACCGGAGGCTTTGCTGACTGCTCCAGATACAACAGGGGCAGACGTGGCGGTACGGTAAAAGTACGGGCCAAGATTGAAAAGATAGACAAGAACACGATAGCCATCACAGAGATTCCTTTCGGCAAGACTACCGGGCTTCTGATCGAATCGATACTGAAGGCTAAAGACAAAGGCAAGATAAAGATAAAGAAGATAGATGACCTGACAACCGACAGGGCGGAGATAGTCATCCATCTTCCGAATGACGTGTCCCCTGACAAGACAATCGATGCCCTGTATGCCTTCACTGACTGCGAGATATCCATTTCTCCAAATGCCTGTGTGATAGCGGACAACAAGCCGCAGTTCCTCGATGTCCATGAGATACTGAGATACAATACGAAGCACACGATGGACCTGCTGGGGAGGGAACTCCGCATCAGGCTCGATGAACTGGCTGAGGAATGGCACTACAGTTCCCTCGAAAAGATATTCTTTGAGAACCAGGTATACAAGATACTTGAGGACAGGTCATTCAGCACATGGGATGCCCAACTCGCGGAAGTATTCTCCCGGATGAAAGAGTATCAGGCCCTTGTACAGAAAGAAATCGTCATGGACGACATAGACAGGCTGGTCGAGAAGCCTGTGAGGAAAATCTCAAAATTCGATGCCAAGGCCATGGACGAAAAACTCCGGAGCCTTGAAGAAGAGATGGACGAGATATCCAACCATCTTGCACATCTCCCGGAATTCACCGCCGCATATCTGAGAAACCTCAAGAAAAAATACGGCAAGGCCTATCCGCGGCAGACAGAGATAGTGAATTTCGAGTCCATAGAAGCAACCAGGGTGGTGAACAACAACGCCAAACTGTACGCCAATATGACAGAAGGCTTTGTGGGCATCAACCTCAAGAAAGAAGACAACGCAGAATATATCTGCGACTGTTCAGACCTGTCTGAAATCATCGTATTCCACAAGGACGGGAAATACATGGTGACGAAAGTCAGCAACAAGGCTTTCCTCGGCAAGGACATAATACATGTCGGAGTATTTGACAGGAACGACACAAGAACCATCTACAACGCCATATACAGGGAGGGGAAAAGCCCTGTCAGTTACGCAAAGAGATTCGCCGTGACAAGTATCACAAGGGACAAGGAATATGATGTGACCCAGGGGACACCGGGTTCTGTCCTGCTCTGGTTCACCGCCAATCCTGACGGCGAGGCTGAAACAGTCAGAATCAACTTCGTGCCCAAGCCCAAACTCAAGAAAAGCAGTGAGGAATACGATTTCTCGAAACTGCTTATAAAAGGGCGGGCCTCAAGAGGAAACCTCGTGTCCAAGAACGCCATCAGGAAAATAACTCTCAAATCAAAAGGAGTATCGACAATAGGCGGCAAGGACCTGTGGTTTGACGAAGACATAAACAGGCTGAATGAGGACGGCCGGGGGAAATATCTCGGGCAGTTCAATTCAGGAGACCAGATCCTTGCGATATTCAGGGACGGCACATACTACACGACTTCATTTGACCTGAGCAACAGGTATCAGGGCGATATACTGTCGATAGAGAAATTCGTGCAGGACAAGACATTCTCCGCCATATATTATGACGGTGCACAGAAATGTTTCTATGTCAAACGCTTCTCATTCGAATCAAGGGACAACACACCGCAGACATTCATATCAGATACAAAAGGTTCATACCTTGTGGCCCTCTCAGGAGACATGCACCCTCAGATGGAAGTGACATTCGGAGGAAAACATGCCCATAGGGAGGCAGAAAAAATCGATGTCGAGGAATTCATAGGCAAAAAAGGACTTCAGGCAAAAGGCAAGAAAGTCAGCCAGTATGAAGTGGAGTCTGCCGGATTTGTCGAGCCGCTTGTCAAAGACGTCCCTTCCCCGGAGACTGCAGAGGAAGCCCCGGTGCAGGCGACAGCAGAAGAAGCCCCGGTGCAGGCAGGACAAGAGTCCGCAGGGCAGGATGCCGCCTCAGGTCTGGACTCCACAAGTCAAAATTCCACAGGTCATGACTTCACAAGTCAGGATTCCGGAGACAAGGGCGGTAAAGAACCTGAAGAAGACATCCAGTTCACACTGTTCTGAAGACCAAGGCACAGACATGAAGACCATATCCTTGTCAGGATTTATGGGCTGCGGGAAAACATCCGCAGGCAAGGAACTCGCCAGGCTTCTTGGACGGGAATTCATCGACCTGGACACATATATAGAACAGCATACCGGAAAGAGTATCCCGGAGATATTTTCCGGGGCAGGAGAAGCAGGATTCAGACAGATAGAAAAGGAATGCCTTGCAGAGATACTGTCCCATGGATGCAGGCGGGACAACGGGCTTGTGCTGGCCCTGGGAGGCGGCACGCTTGTCTCCCCTGAAAATGCCGCACTCATCCATGACATGACAATCTGCATATATCTCAGGGC
>JADILX010000077.1 GCA_017695025.1 Candidatus Cryptobacteroides excrementavium | reverse complement strand
CAACAAGAATGAAGGAAAAGAAACGGGAGGGCCGGCCCTCGCAGAAGAAGTCGCAGGGACCTACAGCGGCACATTTACAATGTCAGTGATGGGCTCTCCGGCAGGAAGCGAGAATCTTGACTGTACTGTCTCGGCGGCCACTGACAATACTGTGGATATTGTCCTTGACCAGTTCACCGCAATGGGCTCCACGCAGTTCTCCCTTTCGGCCGAAGGAGTCTCTGTGGCTGATGCCGACGGGGGATATTCTCTGACGGGAAGCATTGACACAATGAGCGGCGAGACACATATCACCGGTTCCGTATCCGGGACGGTAGGAAAAGACGGATCGGCGGAAATCACATTCGAATTCACTCCGGGCGCAATGCCGATGTCAATAACAGGCGTATTTACTTCACCTGCCAGGAACAATGAGTAGCAGAATGATTGCTTCGGCATTGATGTCTGTCACAGCGGGAACGGCAATGATGCTGTTCCCGTCTTGTGAAGACGGCATCCTCGGCAGCATCTATGACGAGCCGGAAGAAAAGTCGGAGTATGGCTTCGTGCAGACAGAAACCTTGACAGGGCACGGTACGATATATATCAATACTTCGCAGTATACACATTGGGTCTATCTTGATTTTCAGGAAGCATGGGCCGGTTCTGTGGACATAATCTCCGGAGACCCGCAACCGGAGCAGTGGGACATGGCCGTCCACAGATATGATGTGAAGACCAACGGCGGAGCTGCGGCAATGACTTCCTGGACTGACATAGAAGACTTCGAGGATTCGGGGACAATGCCTGAAGACGCAGCCTTTGTCAGGGACATCATGACTGATGATGTCATCGCTGTGGACATGAGCGGAATGATGCAGGGCAATATTGTATATGCAGAGGACTGGTACAACCCCGAGTTGTCCAGATGGCTGGATGTCGACACCAGCACCATGCCTCCAATATATACCAGGTCCGACAATGTGTTTGTCCTCCGGCTTGCCGACGGAAGAAACATAGCGCTGAGGCTTGAGAATTATATGGACGGAAGCGGGACGAAAGGATATATGACCATCCAGTACAAGACTTTGACCGGGGAGGTGGAATTATGAATGCAATAAAATGTATGTGCATCGCACTGCTTTTGGCGGCAGTGCCGCAAATCCTGTCTGCCCAGTATGTTGTCCGCGGGAGGATAACGGACAAGGATTCAGAGCCGCTTGCAGGAGCGGGTATTGTAGTCCGGGGCCTTCCCGGTGTCGGAGCCATGGCTGATGCTGATGGAGAGTATTCGTTGGAGATACCGGATAATGAACCGCATACTGTCGTGGTCTCATTCATGGGCTTCATGACACAGTCCAGGGTTGTCAGGCCTGAAGGCAGCAGGAGCGGCAGCGAGCCTGGACACCTGCGTTCGGGACAGCATGAGGACCTGCGTGCAGAACTGACAGAGAATTTCTCTCTTGAGGAGAATCCGATGACGATTGACCAGGTTGTCGTCACAGGGACCCGGACACCGAAGACTCTGATGGAGACCCCGATAGTGACAAGAGTCATTTCCGGTCTGGACATTTCCAGAAGTGACGCCTCGAATATCCAGGACTTGCTGATATCCGAACTTCCTGGGATAGAATTTTCTTATTCTATGGACCAGCAGGTGAATGTCAACCTCCAGGGCTTCGGGGGAAGTTCCGTCCTGTTTCTGATTGACGGAGAGCGTATCGCAGGCGAGACGCTTGACAACATTGACTACAACAGGCTCAATCTTGACAACATTGAGCGTATAGAGATAGTCAAGGGCGGGGCATCTTCCCTCTACGGCTCAAATGCCGTGGGTGGAGTG
The DNA here is from genome assembly GCA_017695025.1 of Candidatus Cryptobacteroides excrementavium. GTDB lineage: Bacteria > Bacteroidota > Bacteroidia > Bacteroidales > UBA932 > Cryptobacteroides > Cryptobacteroides excrementavium. Next base: position 10,859 of record JADILX010000077.1, on the reverse strand, counting down.
GTAAATCTTATCACGAAAGAGCAGAGCGAACCTTGGTCGGTGGACGTAAGTGCCAGATACGGGGCACACAACGAGCAGCGTTACGATGCCAGTGCGGGATTTTCGGCAGGCAAGGTGACCAATGTGCTGAATGCGCAGATGACAGGAATTGATACTTATGATGTGGGCGGACAGGGCGACTTCAGTACAGTATACGGAAACAAAGTGCTGAGTGTCAAGGACAGGCTGGTGTACAACCCGACAGACCGGCTCAAACTTACGGGCCGTATCGGGTATTATCAGCGGCAGCGGGATGCGGATGTAATTGTCAAGGACCGCTACAGGGACTTGAATGCAGGGCTGAAGGCGAAATACGATATAGGAGAATCCGGAGATGCCGAACTTTCCTGGTCGTACGACGAATACAACAAGAGCGACTTCATGGCCAATACGGGGGACGATGTGCTCAATTACAGCAATGTCCAGCACACTGTCCGGGCTCTTTTCAACTGGAGATTCGGGGAGACAGGCACATTGACCGCCGGCGGGGATTTCATGAACGATTATCTCAGGTCATACCAGTTTGAGGACGGGGGACACCACAGCCAGGTGACAGCCGACTGCTTCGCCCAGTTTGACTGGAATGTCTTCAGGGGATTCAATGTCATCGGTGCACTCAGATATGACTTTTTTTCGGCAAAAAGGCTCAGCAGCCTGTCACCAAAACTTGGTCTCATGTACCGGCTGGATGCAGGAAAGGCTGGATCTTTCACTTTCAGAGGCTCATATGCCAAAGGTTTCCGTGCCCCTACCCTGAAGGAAATGTACATGTCATTTGACATGGCCGGCATCTTCATGATTTACGGCAATCCTGACCTGCTGTCGGAAGTAAGCCACAATTTCACGCTTTCTGCCGAGTATTTCAAGAAATACTGGAATGTCACCCTTACGGGGTATTTCAACATGGTCAGGAACGGGATAACCACAGTCTGGAATGAGGAACTCAACAGCATGAGATATGCCAACGAGGTCCCGTCCAATGTGACTGGGGCGGACATGACATTTTCCATGAGGCTTCCATGCGGCTTCGGGGCAAAAGTTGCCTACACATATTCATACGAATACACACTCGACGGTTCCCCTACAATGTCGACGACGCGCCCTCATTCTCTGACGGCAAGGATAGAATACGGCTGGGAGTGGAAAAACTATGGCTTCAATCTGGCCTTGAGCGGACGGTATCTGTCGCGGCTCACTACCAATGTATATGCCTCCACTGATTTCGATACCCTTTCGGAAATCACCTACCCGGGCTATACAATCTGGAAACTCGTGTTTACCCAGGACATTTGGAGAGGGATATCGCTCAATCTCATTGTGGACAATCTCTTCAATTACAGGCCGGACTACTATTACAACAATTCTCCGGTGACTGTCGGTACCACGTTCGCTGCAGGACTGGCTCTGTCGATAGGGGAGATGTTCAGAAAATAATTCAAGGCCGGAAATAATTCAAGGCCGAAATAAATCAAGAACTGAAATAATTCAAGGACAGGAATGAGAAACAGGAAAATCATTTTGGCGGGAGCCGCCCTCATTGCGCTGGCGGCGATTCTGGCAATCGTGTGGTCCGTATGGTTCTCGCCGACGAAGGTGGCCTTTGTCAACTGGCAGATATCCGAACTCGGTCAGATATCCAGGTCGAATGACAGCAGGTCCGTGAAAATCAGTGAACTGCCTGCCGACAGACTTCATGAGGCCGGGAGGTATGACATGGTATTTGTCAACGGCATGGGGCTGCGCATAACTGCGGACCAGAGGGCGGAATTGAGAGGCGCGGCAGAGAATGGTCTGCCAGTGGTGACCATAGCCGCGACCAATCCGGCCAATAACATTGTTTCGCTAGATTCGGCCGATTTTGCAGCAGTCCGCGGTTATATTGCCGGGGGCGGCAGGACAAATTACAGAAACATGCTCCGGTATGTGCGCCGTTTCATCGACGGCAAGACCTTCAAGACTTCAGAACCGGACGGGCCTGTTGAACGCACATACTATATGCTTTACCATCCTGACCCGTCTGATCCTGAAAATGAAGACCTCGGATTCAATTCTGTGAAGGAATATGAGAAGTTCCTCAGGAACAACGGACTGTACCGTGATGATGCTCCCTCTGTTGTCATTACAGGCCAGATGGGAGAGCCATCGGAACTGATAAGGAGACTTGAGCAGACCGGCAATATGGTCTGGCCAGTCCGCTTTTCCAGAACATTCTTCAGGGAAGGCCATGCCGACAGCATTGATGTCTCGGCCGTCATAAACATGGCACACGGTCGTATGGGTGACTGGATGGTCGGTTATCTGGAAAAAAAGAATATCCCGCTCTTCGCTCCCCTCAATGTCAACCGTCTCGTAAGCGACTGGGAAAATGACCCGATGGGGATGAGCGGCGGTTTTCTGTCGCAGAGTGTGGTGACTCCCGAAATCGACGGGGCGCTGAGGCCTTTCGTACTTTTCGGGAACTATGTCAATGAAGATGACGGCCTCCAGTATCTCCGTGCGATTCCGGAGCGCCTCGGGCATTTTGTCAACACTGTAAACAATTACATCTCATTGGGCCGGAAGGATAATTCGGAGAAAAAGGTGGCGATATGCTATTTCAAAGGGCCCGGCCAGAGTGCTCTGACAGCAGGAGGAATGGAGGTGGTGCCGTCTCTGTACAATCTGCTGGTCAGAATGAGGGAAGAAGGGTACGATGTTTCGGGGCTCCCGTCCTCTGCTGAGGAACTCGGGGAAATGATCCAGAGCCGCGGTTCCATTTTCGGCTCTTATGCCGAAGGGGCGATGGAACGTTTCATCCGGACGGCTGATCCTGAAATCATCGGGCCGGCAGAATACTCTGGATGGGCCATGGAGTCCCTTGGCGAAGAAATGTATGCGGAGGCGGTGGAAGTCAACGGGGAGTTTCCTGGAACATATATGGCGACTCCGGACGGGAATCTGGCCATGGCAAGGCTGCAGTTCGGCAATGTAGTGCTTTTCCCGCAGCCTGCCGCCGGAATGGGTGACAATGAATTCAAGATAGTGCATGGGACAGACACAGCCCCTCCGCATGCCTACATCGCGGCCTATCTCTGGGCTCAGCATGGGTTCAAGGCAGATGCCCTTGTGCATTTCGGCGCCCACGGAAGTCTTGAGTTCACTCCACGCAAGCAGGTGGCTCTCAGCAGGAAAGACTGGAGTGACCGCCTTGTCGGAGACTTGCCGCATTTCTATGTGTATACCATATCCAATGTCGGGGAGGCAATGACTGCAAAGCGCCGTTCATATGCCGGCATTGTCTCATACCTTACTCCTCCTTTCATGGAAAGCGGTGTGCGGACGGTCTATTCCGGCCTGACTGACAGAATCAGGGAATACAACCGGCTCCTCGGGGCGGAAGTGCCGGATGGAAAGGCCTTGGAAAAGGCTTCCCTTGCTGTCAAGGAGTCGGTGCTTGAACTTGGCATAAGCCGCGACCTCGGACTGGACACCATTCCGGGCAAGGCATATTCGGAATACGAGATATCCAGGGTGGAGTCATTTGCCGAAGAGCTGGCCAATGAGAAAATGACAGGGGCACTATATGTAATGGGTGAACCATATTCAGAAAAGGACATACGCAGTACTGTACTTGCCATGAGTACCGACCCTGTTGCCTACGGCCTTTATGCCATCGACAAGGCCAGGGGAAGGGCTGCGGCCGATGCCGAAAGGCACAAGTCCGAATTTTCCCGCAGATATCTTGCACCTGCGGCCGGCATTGTTACAGACATATTGGATGTGGGTATCTGCCCGGACGACAGGGAGGTGTGCCGGATTGCAGGCATCACGGCCGATGAACTTTCAAGATGCAGAGAAATATCCTCAGCCATGTCTTCCGGGGGAGACATGTTCTCGGTGATGACAGGGATGGTAGAGGAGATGCCGTCTTCGTCTGCACCTTCAGGTATGGCGGAGATGATGTCTACAATGCTGGGCAGCCGGCATGAGTACAGTGATGAAGAGAAGGCATTTGCCTCTGCCGTCGCTGAAGTAGGGACAGCCCTGCGCAATGTCATAAGATACAGGGATGCCCTGAGGGACAGTCCCCGGAAGGAGATGGCGTCTCTGATGAACGGGCTTTCGGGAGGCTATGTCCTGCCTTCTCCGGGAGGAGACCCCGTGGCCAATCCGAATACCCTTCCGACCGGCCGCAATCTGTATGCAATAAATGCGGAGGCCACCCCGAGTGAAGAGGCTTGGGAAAAAGGAAAGCATCTGGCCGAGAACACGATTGCTCTTTACAGGCAGCGTCACAACGACAGTATTCCGAGAAAGGTGAGTTACACGTTGTGGAGCAGTGAATTTATTGAGACGGAGGGCGCTACCATAGCCCAGATTCTCTATATGCTCGGTGTCGAACCGGTGCGTGATGCATTTGGAAGGGTTACTGACCTGAGGCTGATTCCTTCTGAGGAACTCGGCCGGCCGAGGATTGATGTGGTGGTACAGACGAGCGGCCAACTCAGGGATCTTGCCGCCTCAAGGCTCTTTCTGATAAGCCGTGCCGTGAAGATGGCAGCCGAAGCGAAAGACGATGTCTATGAAAATCTTGTGGCTTCCGGTGTTGTCAACACAGAACGCATTCTGACAGAGAAAGGGCTTACCCCGAAGGATGCCAGGGAGGTCTCCCTCTACCGGGTTTTCGGTGGGGTGGACGGCGGATATGGCACTGGTATCCAGAGTATGGTGCAGGCCGGAGACAGGTGGAGTGACGAGAGAGAAATCGCCGAGGCATACATCAACAATATGGGGGCATATTACGGAAGCGAAGGCAAGTGGGAAGAAGTCCGCCAGTTCGCTTTCGAGGCTGCCCTTGACAAGACGGATGCAGTGATACAGCCGAGGCAGAGCAATACATGGGGAGCCTTGAGCCTTGACCACGTCTATGAATTCATGGGCGGGATGAATCTTGCCGTAAGAAATGTCACAGGCAAGGATCCGGACGCATATCTGAGTGATTACCGCAACAGGAACAATGTCCGCATGCAGGAAGTCAGGGAAGCCATAGGCGTGGAAAGCCGTACGACTATCTTCAATCCCAATTATATAAGGGAGAAGATGAAAGGCGATGCGGGAGATGCAGATGCGATAGCGGAGATTGTAGAGAACACCTACGGATGGAATGTCATGAAGCCTCAGGCGATTGACGGTGAGATGTGGGATGAAATCTATGATGTCTATGTAAAGGATTCATATGGACTCGGGGTGAAGGATTTCTTTGAGGACAAGAATCCGGCAGCCTTGCAGGAAATGACTGCCGTGATGATGGAGAGTGCAAGAAAGGGGCTGTGGAATGCTTCGGATGCCCAGTTGTCTGACATTGCCGGCCTTCACACTTATCTGATTGACAAATACCGGCCTGCATGTTCCGGTACAGTGTGCGACAACGCCCCGCTGCGTGATTTCATTGCATCCAGGACTGATGCTGTCTCTGCAGAGAAATATCTTTCCGGGATCCGTCAGGTACGTGAGACTGCAGCGGCCGCCGGGAAAGGCGTAGTCATGAAAAAAGAGGAGATTGACTCTGCTTCAGGTTCTCATGCAAACATGCTTGATAACACGGTTATAGTCGTAGCGGCACTTGCGGTGGTGGCTTTTCTTATAATTTTTGTCAGAAGAAGACGCAGGCAGGAGGGGGCGGAGACGGCTGACGGAAATGACGGGAGGACATTGTGAGATGGAGACTGTCATCGTTGTACTTATGATATTGGTCGCCTTGAGTTTCATGCTCAAGCAGAGTTTCGGAAAACCTGTCACTGTCATCGCAGTTGCCGTTGTCGCGGCGATGTTCACGGGCACGATGTGGCCTTTTGCCATCGAGCAGTCCAAAAGCCAGATATCGTCATGGCTCTCGGATTCGGGCCTGATGCTGGATGTCGCCGTGGTGATGAGTGTGGAGATTATTCTCCAGATGGCTTTCTGCATTATGGCGGCGAACATTTCAGCCGAAGGCTGGCTCCCAAGGCGGCAGATAATAATGTATAAAATCTTGAGATGGTTTCCCGGGGTGTTGATTTTCCCTGTTCTGTTCAGTGTGCTGACATACGTGATATTCGCTCTTCCGGGGAACGATTTCAAGACTGTGGCGTGGATTCTGGCCGGAGGGGTGCTCGTCATTATTCCGGCCGGAGCCTGGCTTTTCCGTAAGGCTGTCCCGGAAAAGGATTTGCGTCTCGAACTTTATTTCATACTGAATGCGCTTATGGCAATTTTCGGTGTAGTCGCCACCGTCAATGGCCAGACAGCGGTCGACGGTTATTCAGAAGTGGACTGGAAGGCTTTCGCCGGCATGGTACTGATTATCCTTGCCGGTGCCGCAGCCGGTCTGGCCTGGTATGTATTAAGGCTCAAGGGGCTTGGCCATCTGCTGAAAAGAAAGTACAGGCATCGGTCTTGAAAAAGGACGGATATCGGGTTTAAAAAAGTGCAGACATCAGTTTAATCAGAAAAAATAAAAACTAAAATGAATTTCATATCTGACATTTTATTCTGGATTTCCACAGGTCTGCTCGTGCCTGTGATTGTATTGCTTATTCTTCTGTTCCTCCGTTCTCTCCTTCTGGCAGGGAGTTTCTTCGGGCAGTATCTCAATATCCGCAGAAGCGGCCGTGCATTGAGGACAAGACTCGAAGGCCTGACCCCTGACACTGTAGGGACACTTGAGGGTATGCTCCCGAAGGACTCCCGCTCCATTTCCGTGCGCTTTCTCAACGAAATCCTTTCACACGGGAACTCTCCTGCACACATAAGGAGAATCCTCGCTGACTTTGAAATCGCGGCTGACAAGGATCTTTCTGCATCCAGGACTCTCACCAAACTCGGCCCTATGCTCGGGCTTATGGGCACTCTGATTCCTATGGGACCGGCGCTTGTCGGCCTTTCCACCGGGGATATTTCATCCATGGCGTATAACATGCAGGTCGCTTTTGCCACTACAGTCGTGGGGCTTTTTTCAAGTGCAGTCGGTTTTCTTACCCAGCAGGTGAAGAACAGGTGGTACATGCAGGATATGACCAACCTTGAATTTGTGGCAGAATTGCTCGGTGCCGGGGAGGATAAATGACCGTCAGAAAATAAGACAAAAGGGAAAGCAGACATTAAAGAAATCAGGACAGAAAAGAAAATGAGAAGAAGGCTTATAGGAAAGGAAGAGGACAACGACCCGATGAGCGTTGTCGGAAATCTTTTTGATGTGGCGATGGTCTTTGCCGTCGCGCTGATGGTCGCCCTTGTGACCAGATATGACATGACGGAAATGTTCAGTAAGGAGGATTTTACGATTGTCAAGAATCCGGGACAGGAAAATATGGAAATCATCACAAAAGAGGGGGAAAAGATCAGCCGCTATACTCCGTCTGAAAATCAGGATGATGCCTCAGGACAGCGTGGCAGGCGTGTCGGGGTGGCATATGAACTCGAGAACGGGGAAATCATCTATGTCCCGGAGTAGTGCATCCCGGGGAGGGGCCCTTTACCATCAGGATTGACAGTTCATAAAGCAGATACAGGGGGACGAACACCACCATGAGGGTGAACGGATCCCCTGTCGGCGTTATGACTGCTGCCAGGACCATCAGCACGACGACGGCATGCCTGCGGTATTTCTTCAGGAACTGTCTGTCGACGAGGCCGAGGGCTGAGAGTACCTTGGCCAGCATGGGCAGTTCGAAGACGATGCCCATGATAAATATCATCGTTATGAAATTCCCCATATATGAGTTGAGGGAAATCTGGTTGACTATCTCTGTGCTGACCTGATATTCGGTAAGGAAGCGGAATATGAACGGAAAGACGATACAGTATCCTGCCGCGCATCCGAGATAGAACATGCCGGTCCCGGCCCAGAAGGCGAACCTGACATTCTTTTTTTCCCTGGGATAGAGGGCTGGACTGATGAATTTCCATGCCTCGTAGATGAGGTAGGGGAATGTGATGACCACGGAGAGCCAGAAAGACGTGCTGATATGGGTGGTAAACTGGGCTGCGACGTTGATGTTGATGATATCCACAGTGAAGTCTTTGCTGAAATCCGGAAAGATGCCTCCTCCATTCAGGTGAGACAGCCATCTGTACAGGAAGAACCCGGATGATGCCGGCCCGAGTATTACTGTGTCAAAGATGTACGGCATGGCTATGAAACAGCCTGCCATACACACCGCAAGCACTGAGACGACCCTGATAATGCTCCATCTGAGCACTTCAAGATGTCCCCAGAAAGTCATCCCGTTTTCTTCTGTCTTCTGTATTTCCCCGTTCATCGGGGACAAAGATAAGAAGCCGATTTGGATTTTCACATGCTTGATAAGTCCACATATGACGAATAATGCCGAATTTGCGATAAAAATTACAATAGCGGGCGATACCAAATTTTTACATTTGCATGCATAAAAACCGTTTTGAGTAATATCCCGATTTTGTACGGCACTAAAACCTGATGACCATGCATCTTCCGAAAACTATCAATCTGGCTGTTGCCGGTCTGGCCCTGTCCGGCGGAATGCTTCTGGCCGGATGTTCCTATGAATTTGAAGACATCTACCGTGAACTTCCTTTCAGCATGGAAAAGATTGCCCGGCCGCAGATACCTGATGCTGAAGTTCTTCTGACGGATTTCGGGGCAGTGGGGGACGGGGTGGCGCTAAATACAGAAGCCTTCAGGAGGGCTGTTGACTCGTTGTCTGCTATCGGTGGCGGCCATCTCGTAGTGCCAGAAGGCATATGGCTGACCGGCCCTGTCACATTGAAGGATAACATAGACCTTCATGTCACTCCTGATGCCGTCATAAGGTTTTCTCCGGACAGAAGTCTTTATCCGATTGTCGAGACCGTATTCGAGGGTCTCGATACGAGGCGGTGCATTTCCCCTGTCAATGCTGTCGGGGCAAAGAACATATCCATCACAGGAGGAGGGACAATCGATGGCATGGGAGATGCCTGGAGACAGGTCAAGAAGTCGAAAATGGCTCCTTCCCAATGGAAGCGGCTCCTGTCCTCGGGAGGATTTACGGATGCAAAGGGGGAAATCTGGTATCCGGACTCAAGTTCTTTCCGCGGCTCGCAGGTAAGCGATGCCTTCAACGTGCCTCAGGGGATGGAGACAGATGCAGACTGGGAGTCTGTAAAGACGTATCTGCGGCCTGTCATGGTAAGTTTGAGGGAGTGTGAAAATGTCTTGCTGGAGGATGTCCTTTTTCAGAATTCCCCATGCTGGAACATCCATCCGCTGATGTGCAGGAATGTGATCATCAATAACATAACGGTCAGGAATCCATGGTATTCCCAGAACGGGGACGGGCTGGACATTGACTCGTGCGAGGGAGTGCTTGTGCTCAACTCTTCTTTTGATGTCGGGGATGACGCCATCTGCATCAAGTCCGGAAAGGACGAGGACGGACGGCGCAGGGCGCGTCCTTGCCGCAATCTGATAGTGGACAACTGTACTGTCTTCCATGGCCATGGAGGATTTGTTGTGGGCAGCGAGATGTCCGGAGGGGTAGAAAACGTATCTGTCTCCAACTGCAGGTTTCTCGGTACAGATGTCGGGCTGCGGTTCAAGAGTTGCAGGGGCAGGGGCGGCGTGGTCCGCAATATCCATATCCGGGATATCACTATGATGGACATTCCGACAGAGCCTCTTCTCTTCGATCTGCATTACGGCGGAAAGTCTGCCGTTGAAGCCGCTGCTGAAGGTGTATCTGCATCGTTCGACATAGAGATGGTGCCGGCTGACGAGACTACGCCAGAGTTCAGGGACATCTACATCAGCGACATAGTATGCAGTGGTGCGGCCCGCGCTATGTATTTCAACGGAATACCCGAAAAGAACATATCAAATATTGTGGTCGAGGACTGTCTTGTCGTCTCTGACAAAGGGGCTGATATCCGGTATGCCGACGGGGTTGTCCTCAGAAATATTGACATCAGACAGAAAAGCGGAGCAGGATATACGATTGCCAATTGCCGCAATGTGAAGATAGAGGGATGCCGGGACATTGCCGGCACAGATGCGGCAGGTGGCGGAGAGCTGGGGCAGGTCTCGCTGTTCCAGTACAGGAGCAGGAATGTCACTGTGGACTGATGGCTTCACGTCCTCCATTTTAAAATCATATCATGATGAGATTCGGAAATGTATTCAGCCTGGCACTGGTGGCATTTTTATCAGTCCAGCCAGCCATGGCAGGAAATATAGTCTGTGCAGATGGTGCGCAGAATGGCAGCAGCCCAGATGAAAAGATAGTGCTCAGGCTTATGGGAGACTCCACCATGGCAGACAAGGATCTTTCCGGGCAGAATCCTGAACGGGGCTGGGGCCAGCGTCTGCCTTCGCATCTGGACAGTTGTGTCACCGTAGCCAACTATGCGCAGAACGGGAGGAGTACGAAAAGTTTTGTCACTCTCGGTCTTTGGGACAAGGTGAAGAAAGACCTCAAGGCAGGGGAATATCTCTTCATCCAGTTCGGGCACAACGACTCCAAGGAGTCGGACAGCACGAGATATGCCCCGGCGTTCGGCCTTTATCAGGACAATCTCCGCATGTTCGTCAGCCATGCTCTTTCTGTGGGGGCAAAGCCGATACTGTTTACCCCGGTCTCCAGAAGGTGGTTCGATGACAACGGCCGGCTGAAGACTGACTGCCATGGGGACTATCCGGAGGCCGCCCGTCAGGTGGCAGAGGAATTCGGGATACCTCTGGTTGACGCCAATGCCATCACCCAGAAGTGGCTTTCTTCTGTCGGAGACGAGGCTTCGAGAAAATATTACATGTGGCTGCCGGCAGGAGTGTGTCCGAGGCATCCGGA
>JADILX010000076.1 GCA_017695025.1 Candidatus Cryptobacteroides excrementavium | reverse complement strand
AGTCTATATCAGGCTTAATGCTCTTCTCTTATTGTGTCTTTCATTATTATACAGTCCTGTAGCTCAGTTGGTTAGAGCACTACACTGATAATGTAGGGGTCAGCAGTTCAAGTCTGCTCAGGACTACTTGGGGGTATAGCTCAGTTGGCTAGAGCACCTGCTTTGCAAGCAGGGGGTCGTCGGTTCGATTCCGTCTACCTCCACTCATCATCAGGCAGTTACAGTTATGTGACTGCCTTTTTTACTATGGCACGTATCATACTCATGACCGACTTCTCGGAAACTTATGCCAGGGATCTTCTTCTTGGCATAGCCCGGTATGCGCATGATGCAGGTCAGGCATGGAGCCTTTGCCGCCTTCCGTTGTCCATAAGGGACAAGTACGGGATGAAGGCAGTGGTGGATTATGCCGTCAGGATTGAGGCGGATGCGGTCATCGGCCAGTTTTATGAGACGGACGAGGTCGGACTTTTCGCGCAGAAAGGCATTCTTGCCATTGCCCAGGATTTCCGGAGGCGATTCAGTGAAATCCCGAACATTACCGGAGAGCATTATCTTGCAGGGAAGATGTGCGGGGAGTATTTTCTGAAGAAAGGCTTCAGGCATTTTGCCTTTTATGGGATAAAGGATGTTGTTTTTTCTGACGAGCGCTACGAAGGATTCCGTGACACGGTTACATCCCCTGGCAATACTTTTTCAGCCTTGATAATGCCGCAGGTGAGTCTGTGGAACTATGATTTCGACAGGATTGCAGGATGGCTCCGGGAACTTCCGAAACCGGTTGCCGTCATGGCTTGCGATGACAACCAGGCATATTTTATCACTGAAGTCTGCCGGCGGCTGAGTGTGACGGAAGGCTATGGACAGGCCAATATTCCCGAGTCCGTCGCTCTGATAGGCGTCGATAACGACGAGTCCGTCTGCCGGCTTTCATCGCCTACACTCTCGTCTCTCGGTCAGGATGCAGAGAAAGGGGGGTATGAAGTGGCGCAACTCATAGACCGCGCCCTCCGTTATCCGGGACAGAAACTGGAGGATGTTGTGGTGCATCCGACTGTCATCTATACCAGGCAGTCATCTGACATATTCGTCAATGATGATCCGTATATTGCTTCGGTACTGAAACTTATACATGAGAACATAGGGAAGAGAATCGCTGTGGATGAACTTGTCAGGGAAGTCCCCCTGTCCAGAAGACTCCTTGAAGTCAGGTTCAAACGTGCGATGGGCACATCGATATATGACTATATTCTCCAGATCAGGATTCAGAAGATATCCGAACTTCTCAGCATCGGCATGACTGTGTCCGAGGCTGCTGCCGAACTCGGTATAGTCGATGTAAAGAATCTCTCCAGGACATTCAAGAAGATAAAAGGTATTACACCGTCTGAATACAGGGAGAAAAAATCACATTGATTTGCGCAATGTGAGGATTTAAAAGCGCGAATTGCTTCTTTCCGGATACGTTTCTTTAATAAATTTGTGCAGATACAATGCCGGTACTGATGCCGGCCGATACTGACCACAATAATTATGAAACGCATTTTTCTTCTGACGGCGGCAGTCGCGCTTCTTTGTGCATGCTCTGGCCGGATGGAGCCTTCCGGGTATGTCGACCCGATGATAGGCACAGGTTTTCATGGACATACATATCCTGGGGCGACAGTCCCGTTTGGAATGGTACAGCTTAGTCCGGATACACGGACAGAAGGATGGGATGCATGTTCCGGGTATCATTATGATGATGACAGTATCATCGGGTTTTCGCATACGCATCTGAGCGGGACCGGATGCGCCGACCTGCTGGATGTGCTGGTGTCCCCGTATTCCTCAGACCCTGAAATCACTGTCACTCCGGATGGTGCCGACAGTATGGTGGTACTCGTCCCTCATCCGTTCCGCCATAGCAACGAGCATGCTTCATGCGGATATTATTCTGTAGACTTTACCTCAGAAGGAATTCTGGCAGAGATGACGGCCTCACCAAGGACCGGAGTCCACAGATATACATTCAGCGGCTCACATCCGCGGTATATATTGATAGACCTGAATCATGCTACAGCAGGTGAGACTGTGGACATGGCTTATGCCGAGGTGCTTTCAGCAACAGAGGTCTCAGGGATGCGCCGGACTCAAGGCTGGGTGAAGGATCAGTATGTCTATTTCAATGCACGTTTTTCAGAGCCTTTTGACAATGCGAGAGTCCTTTCCGGTGGCCGGCAGGTGCTCCTTACATTTGCCCCTGAAGTAAAGTCTGTAGTGATGGCTGTAGGCCTTTCCTCTGTAAGTGCTTCCAATGCCATGGAAAACAGTGTCACTGAAGTGCCTTCTCTTGATTTCGACTTGACCAGGGGCGAGGCAGAGTCGCTCTGGAGGAATGCCCTTGACGGGATTGTAGTGAAAGGAGGGAAGAAACGGGACCGTATCAATTTCTATACGGCAGTCTATCACACTATGCTGACCCCAAATACGATGAATGACGTCAACCGCCAATACCGCAGGCATGACAACACTGTTTCTGAGGTCCCGGAAGGCAGGACATATTATTCAACGCTGTCGCTGTGGGATACTTTCAGGGCATGGCATCCTCTTCAGACCCTTGCCGATACTGCTTTCGTGAATGATATGATATGGAGCATGCTTGACATGTATGACTGTGACGGGGAACTCCCTGTCTGGCCTCTGTATTCAGGCGAGACGGGTACAATGATAGGATATCATGCAGTTTCGGTCATCTCCGATGCATATGCCAAGGGAATCCGCGGTTTTGATGCCGGACAGGCGCTTGAAGCCATGATGAAGTCATCGGATATCAACAAGAAAGGGTCGGATAAATATCTGGAGTATGGCTATGTCCCGTCCAATCTTAAGAGAGAGTCTGTCTCTCTGACTCTTGAATATGCCTATGACGACTGGGCAATAGCAAACATGGCCGAGAAAATGGGCCGGACGGATGTGGCAGAGGAATATTATTCGAGGGCGTCAAATTATATGAATGTCTTTGACGGGAGTACTCTCTTTTTCCGCGGCCGCAACACGGACGGCAGTTGGGCCTCTCCTTTCGAGCCTTTTGCGACAGGACGCGACTATACTGAGGCAACTCCATGGCATTACAGGTTTTTTGTCCCTCATGACGTGCACGGGATGGAACAGATGTTCGGCGGGCGAGACCGTCTGGTGAAAGCGCTGGATGACTTGTTTACCGTGGAGAGCGATGAGATGCAACTTGACCTTGAAGATGTTACAGGGCTGATGGGCCAGTATGCCCACGGCAATGAGCCGAGCCACCATATGGCCTACCTGTACAGTTTTGTCGGAATGCCGTGGAAGACCCAGGAACTGACCAGATCGCTGCTTGATGAGATGTATGCCCCTGTTCCGGAAGGTATTATTGGCAATGAAGACTGCGGGCAGATGTCTGCATGGTATATCTTTTCTGCCCTTGGTTTCTATCCGGTATGCCCTGGTACCGGCCAGTTCATATTGACTTGCCCGCTGTTTGATGAAGCCGTGCTGACTCTTTCTTCCGGCAATGTCCTGAAAGTGACAGCGGACAATCCCGGAAGGAACAGATATGTGTCCCATGTGCTTCTTAACGGGAAACCTTTGAACACCCCTTATGTGACATATGGACAACTGATGGGTGGCGGTGAACTGCACTTTGTCCTGACGCGCCGTCCTGACCTGTCATTGCAGCCGTTTTCTGGAGATGCCCCTTATTCAATGACCATGGAGGATTTTGTCTCGATGCCATATACAACAGCGCAGGTGAATCTTTTCGTTGACAGCGTTGATGTCAACCTTGATACTGCCACGCCATGGGCTGAGATAAGGTATACTCTTGACGGGACGGAACCGGATATGGTTTCTCCTCTATACAGGGGACCTGTCAGGCTCAGGCATTCGGCCGTGCTGAAGGCAAAGGCTTTCAGAGATGGTGCCGCCCCGAGCCGTACTCTTGTGCTTGATGCTGTTAAGGCTGATTTCATCAGGTCTTCCGGGGTAAAGAATCCCGAAAGCGGGGTAAGATATGAGTTTCATGATGGTAAATTCTCTGATGTAGCGTCTATGGCCGCTTCTCCGGTGGCCGGGCGTGGTGTCATGCCTGCACCGTCCATCGCCTCATCTCCGCAGGAAGACCATTACGGATATGTGTTCAGCGGATATATAGATGTTCCCGAGCGTGGAGTCTGGACATTCATGACCAAGAGCGATGATGGAAGCGTACTTGAAATCAATGGACAGAAAGTAGTGGATAATGACGGGTCGCATGCTGAAGTAAGTGCTACAGGGCGTATAGCCCTTGACAAGGGGCTGCATCCGTTCAGGCTGCTGTATTTCGAGGACTATGAAGGCCAGGCGCTGTCCTGGGGCTGGATGGCCTCAGGTGAAGAGGAATTTTCGGACATCCCGGCAGAAAGATTGTTTCATAAATAAAATATGGTGATAATGAGGTACAATATGTTCAAGGCGGGACTGGCCGCGATAATGCTGCTTTCCGGAATAACGGTGGCGGCACAGTCCCCGGTAATGATTCATTCGCACAATGATTACATGCAGACCGCCCCGTTCTGGCAGGCATGGTCGCAGAAAGTCGGCTCCATTGAGGCGGATGTGTTCCTTAAGGACGGCAAACTCCTTGTCGGCCATGACTATGAGGGCCTGTCAGAGACGATGACTTTCGAAAGCCTGTATGTCGAGCCTCTCGTGACTGTTTTCGGCAGGAATGGAGGACGTGCATGGAAAGACTCGGATGAAAGTCTGCAGCTGATGGTGGAACTCAAGTCCGAGACAGTTCCGACTCTCGATGCTGTATGCAGTATGCTTGCCAGATGGCCTGAAGTTTTTGACCCGTCTGTCAACAGTGATGCTGTCAGGGTGGTGATTACAGGCCGTGTGCCGTCTCCTGACGAGTTCGGGGAATGGCCGGATTTCATTTCCTTTGACGGAAGCCTTGAAGAAGAATATGATGCCGATGAACTTGAGAGGGTGGCTCTTATGAGTGCTGATTTTTCCGGTTATTCACAGTGGAACGGGAAAGGGACTATCATTCCGGCAGAGTATGACCGTCTTGCAGAGGCGGTTGCCGATGCCCATGAATTGGGCAAGCCAGTCCGTTTCTGGAATGCACCGGAAGGGGTTACTGTCTATTATACATTCTATGACATGGGCATAGACTATGTCAATACGGATCACCCGGAGACCTGTGCGGCATTTTTCTCTGATTTCGGCAACAAGAACTTCATGATTGGCGCTGCCTCATCAAGACACGGTGGTGTTACCGGAACAAAGAAACTCGACAAGACTACAAGGGATTTCGCCGGGTTCCAGAACGAGAAACTCCAGTTGTCCGGAGGTATCGGGGTATATGAACCTACATATGCCAGCGACCGGTCTGACAGTGAGATAAAGAATGTCATATTTCTGATAGGGGATGGAATGGGGCTGAACCAGATAACAGCAGGCGCCTATGCCAACAAGGGGCTTACCCTGCTCGGGTTCCGCAACATAGGATTCCAGATCAACCATGCGAAAAATGCCTTTACGACAGACTCTGCTGCTGGAGGAAGCGCCCTGGCCACTGGTGAAAGACATGATAACCGCCACATATCGATGTCGGATGACGGTGTTGCCTATCCGTCACTTACCGACTGGTTCCATGACAAGGGGTATGCACTTGGGGTTGTCTCTCTCGGTAATATAGCCGATGCCACTCCGGCTGCATTCTATGCCCATAATGTTGAAAGGGACAGTGCCGATGCCATTACAAGGTGTCTTCTTGACAAGAAGGTGGATCTTCTCTGCGGCAGCGGACTTGACCTGTTCACTGACAGGAAGGATGGACTGGACATTGTCGGGGAGTTGTCCCGGGACTATGCGTTTGTAACGGATACTGAGGATCTTGATGCCGCTGACGGGAAAGTGATATGTATAGATGATGCCATGGGAGATGCTGCAGAAGAAGCCAACCTGTCTCTCCTCGCTGATGTCACAGCGGCTTCGATAAGGCAGTTGCAGAAAAGCGGCAAGGACGGTTTCTTCCTGATGGTCGAGGGGGCAAAGATAGACTATGCCGGACATTCACGCTGTCTCCCGGGCTCTGTGATAGAGATGTTGAGTTTTGACAAGGCAATTGCCGAGGCAGTGAAGTTTGCTGATGAGGACGGGCACACCCTTGTTGTGGTGACCGCTGACCATGAGACAGGAGGTCTGATGCTTATAGATGGAGACGAGCAGACAGGCCGTATCATGGGCGTATATGTGACTGATGACCATACTCCTTCCATGATACCTGTCTTTGCATATGGCCCTGGCGCTGACAGATTCTGCGGGGTGTACCGTAATACAGGCGTCCCGGAGCGTATACGCCAACTTACAGAATAGCAAAGCGGGTCAAGGATGCTAAAAAATATGAATATGAACCGGAAAGCCTTAATATTATTGCCGGTTGCAGCGTTGATGCTGCTCTTGCCGGCCGCAGGCCAGGATCTCAAGTCTGGGCCTTATTCCCTGCCGTATAAGAATACATACGTAAAAAACATCTTTGTCGCAGAGAATGAGTTCCGTACCGCCGGGCCGCAGACCATCATCCCGCGGCCTTATGAAGAGGCTGTGGAGATTCTTCCGGCACCGTTCTGGGACGGGCATGAGGAAGAGGTGGACATGTATTGGCATGCATGGAAGATTGCTGTAGGCAATATCAGGCAGCCGCAGGAAGGTTCCGGATTTGTATCCCCGTATCTTGATATAGCCTATAACGGGAATATCTTCATGTGGGATGCATCGTTCATGATGCAGTTCGCGAAATATGGCTACCGGTATTTCCCTTTCCAGAGGTCGCTGGACAATTTCTATGCAAAGCAGCATCCGGACGGGTTTATCTGCAGGGAGATCCGGGCGGACGGTTCTGACTGTTTCGAAAGATATGACCCTGTTTCTACCGGCCCGAACCTGCTTCCATGGGTGGAACTCGCATATTACCGTCAATTCGGGGATATCGACAGGCTCCACCATATCTTCCCGGCTCTGTGTGCTTATGCCCAGTGGTGGAAACTGAACAGGACATGGCCTGACGGAACATACTGGTCAAGCGGCTGGGGGACAGGGATGGACAATATGCCTCGTGTCCCGGACGGGTACAATCCTATTTTTTCCAACGGGCATATGGTGTGGCTGGATACTAACCTGCAGCAGATTCTTGTGGATGAATCTCTGCTGCAGATAGGATTTTATATAGAGCGCTGGCAGGAAATCGAAGACATGGAGGATGAGATCAGGGCCCTCAAAGGCTATATAAACAGTTTCATGTGGGATGATAATACCGGTTTCCTGTATGACCGCTATGCTGACGGCTCTCTCTGTCCCGCCAAAGGTATAGGGGCCTACTGGGCTTTGCAGACGGATGTCCTTGACAAGGACCGTCTCGACAGGCTTGTTTCGCACCTGTCCGACACTACTGAGTTCTGCCGTCCGCATCGGGTGCCGTCATTGTCTGCCGGCCATGAGAAATACAATCCTGCCGGCCGTTATTGGCAGGGAGGTGTGTGGCCGGGAACCAATTATATGGTCATCGACGGCCTCTGGGAAAAAGGCTACAGGGACCTGGCAATGGATATAGCCATAAATCATTACAATTCTGTCTTCCAGGTATGGAAGGATACGGGTACTTTCTATGAATATTATGCCCCGGAGAAGATTGAGCCCGGGTTTATGGCAAGAAAGGACTTTGTAGGCTGGACAGGCCTCCCGCCGATAGCCATATTCATAGAATATGTCCTCGGCATCAGGTCTGATTATTCACAAGGTGTCATAGAATGGGATATACATAACCTTGAAAGGCACGGGATACAGCGCTATCCGTTCGGCCCGGACGGCTGCGTGGCCCTGAGTGTAGAAAAGAGAAAAAGGCACGGCGACAGCCCTGTAATACATGTGGAGACAGATGTCCCGTTCGACCTTGTAGTGACATGGGGGAAAGACAGGTCTTCGACTGTACATGTCGAGCCGGGAACAGACGAATACAGACTTAAATGACTCAGGATATTTTAAATAGCATGCAATGAAAAAGATTATTTTTCTCATATGCGTATTTGCAGGCGTTACCTGCATGGCGCAGAATCAGGAATCTCCCCTCAGGTTCAATGACAGCGGGGAATTCAAGATATTGCAGTTCACCGACATGCATCTTGATGCCGGCTCTGCCTACAGACGGGCACAGGCAGAAAAGACTTTTGCCCGCCTGTGCCGTGCTGTCCGGTCGGAAAAGCCCGATCTTGTCGCGTTTACAGGAGATGTCGTCACCGGAAAGCCGGCAGCAGAAATGTGGAGCAGGCTCACCGACTCGCTGACTGTGTATAAGGTCCCTTATTGTGTGGTCCTCGGTAACCATGATGCAGAGCAGGATTTGTCCCGTCCTCAGATAGCAGATATGGTTATGTCATCTCCGTACAGCCTCAATGTCAGGAATGCCGCAGGAGAACTTGCAGACATGGAATTTGTTCTCGGGAGCAGCAGCGGTGACCATGAGGCGGCAGCGTTGTATTTCCTTGATTCCCATGACTACTCCACAGTAGAAGGTCTTGACGGATATGGATGGTTCTATCCGGAGCAGGTGTCATGGCTCAGGGAGCGTTGTCTTGACAGGGCTGCAAGAAACGGTGGAGAACCTGTCCCTGCCCTTGCTTTTTTCCATATCGCCCTTCAGGAATATGTCCCGGCATGGGATGACGACAGCAATACGCATATCGGCAGGGCCGCTGAAGATGAATGTCCTGGGGTGTTGAATACCGGCATGTATGCAGCGATGGTGGAGACTGGCAGTGTGATGGGAACATTTGTAGGACATGACCATGATATCGACTATATCGTGGCCCGTCATGGTATTGCCCTCGGGTACGGACGTTTTTCCGGAGATGATACGACCTACAACAATCTCCGTCCTGGAGTCCGCGTGATTGTCCTGAAGGAAGGCCTGCGTGAATTCGAGACATGGATATGCGAAGATGATGGCAGAAAAGTGGATCATGCTGTTTTCAAAGATGGAGAAATAAAAGAATTGTAGCAGAATATGAATATTGCAGTTGATTTGGGCGGCACCAATGTGCGTGTCGGGCTGGTGGAAGGGAACCGGATTGTAAGGCTGCTTTCACAGCCTTGTCATGCAAAAGGCCCTGAGGAAGAAGTGACAGGGCAGATTTTTTCCATGATAGAGGAACTCCTTCCCGGCAGTCCGGTGAAAGGTATCGGTGTCGGAGTCCCGTCAGTGGTCGACATGGACAAGGGGATAGTCTATGATGTCATCGGTATCCCGTCATGGAAAGAAGTGCACCTTAAAGAATTGCTGGAAGCCCGTTTCTCTCTTCCTGCCTATATCAACAATGACTGCAATTGCTTTGCTCTTGGTGTCAGCCGGTTCGGTGAGGCAAAAGGCTACAGGGAGGCTGTCTGTGTCACTCTTGGGACAGGTGTTGGCAGCAGTCTGGTGATTGACGGCAGACTGTATGCCGGGCATAATACGGGGGCGGGGGAGATAGGTAATATCCCGTATCTTGACAAGGACTATGAGTTCTATTGCAGCAGCAGGTTTTTTGTCTCGAAAGGGACATCGGGCAAAGATGCAGAAAAAGATGCTGCTGCCGGAAAGCCCGATGCTGTCCGTCTTATGGATGAGTTCGGGGTGAATATCGGCCGGCTTGTGAAGGTTATAATGTATGCTTTCGATCCTCATGTGATAGTCTTCGGAGGCAGCATAGCCAATGCTTTCGACCTGTTCAAGTCCAGCATGTGGTCCGAATTGTCCACATTCCCGTATGGGGAAAGCCTCAGGCATCTCCGTATATTCCGCTCCATGACACCGGATATAGGCCTTCTCGGTGCAGGGTCTTTGTGCGACTGACATGTTTTGTATTGATGGCTATGAAGACTTTAAGGATATTTTTGCTTGTGCTCCTGTTCCCCCTGATATCAGGATGTTCGGGTAAGGTCGTTGAGGCTGTCCCGGGTCTTTCTGTGGTGCCTCTGCCGGAAAGTGTATCCATAGGCGACGGTGTGTTCCGTCTGACTCCGGAGGCTGATGTCTCCCTTGTTTCGGTGGAGCCTGAGATGGACAATGTCGCAGCGGCCCTGAGGCGGGTTCTCGCCTCTGTTTTCGGCAGGAGTCTTGACATGGTCCTGTATTGCGGGGCAGATGTCATCCCTGAGCCAGATACCTGCGGCCTTGACGGGAAACAATACCCGGGCAGATCCCTGATATGTGTGGGGACAGATCCGTCGCTGCCTTGCTCCGGCTATAGGCTTGACATTACTCCCCATCGGATAGAAATCACCGGTGGGGATGCTGCGGGGTGCTTCTATGCAGTCCAGACCTTGCTCCAACTGATCCCGCCTGTGGCGTATGACAGCGGCAGAATAGCGGCTGTAGAACTGCCGGCAATGACTGTGACGGATTCTCCGGCCATGGAATACCGTGGTATGATGCTGGATGTTGCGAGGCATTTCTTCACTGCCGATGAAGTCAAGAAGGTGCTTGACATCATGGCCTTGCACAAACTCAATGTCTTCCACTGGCATCTTACCGATGATCAGGGATGGAGGATAGAATCCTCGATGTATCCGGAACTTATGAGAGTCGGCTCGATACGGAAACGTACCATCATAGGTAAGGATCCCGGGGGTGAATATGATGAAAGCACCAGATATGACGAGACTCCGCACGGCGGGTATTATACAGCGGGGCAGATGAGGGAGATTGTGGACTATGCGGCTGCACGTTTTATCACTGTCATCCCGGAAGTGGAGTTCCCGGGTCATGCCGTGGCCGCTCTTGCTTCATATCCGTGGCTGGGCTGTACCGGCGAGAAATATGAAGTGCGCCAGACCTGGGATATAGATGACCGGGTGTTCTGCATCGGCAGAGAATCGACTTTTGAATTTATGCAGAATATCCTTTCCGAGGTCATGGAGATTTTTCCGTCGGAGTATATCCACATCGGAGGGGACGAATGCCCGGACAAGATGTGGCGGCAATGTCCTGAGTGTATTGCGAGGATGGAAAAGGAGGGACTGGATACTTTCCGGGCTTTGCAGGGGTATGGTGTGGCCCGGCTCGGGGATTTTGTCGAGTCGCATGGCCGCCATCTGATAGGTTGGGATGAGATCCTCGATGCCGGGGTGACCAGGTCATCGGCAGTCATGTCCTGGCGTGGTACGGAAGGCGGTATCAAGGCCGCCAGGCAAGGCAACAAAGTGATAATGTGTCCGACTGAGTATTGCTATTTCGATTACTACCAGTCTCCGGACATTGAAAACGAACCGCTTGCATGGGGCGGTCTTGTCACTCTTGACAAGGCCTATTCTTTCGACCCTTATCAGGGACTTGATTCTCTTGCCGTCAGCAATGTCCTTGGGGTGCAGGCCAATCTGTGGACTGAATATATCTCTGATATAGACGGACTTGAATATATGATGCTTCCACGGCTTGCCGCTCTTGCGGAGACTGCATGGAGCCATGGACGTAAAGACTGGGACAATTTCTCGGACAGGATGGACAATATGTATTCATTATACGATGTTTACGGGTATGTCTATGCCCATTCTGCGCAAAATGAGGAATAAAATACGCAAAAAGCAACATTTATCATGGACTTAAATTTTTAAATTTGTCAAAATCATAAAATGTAAGCCACATAAGATACAGACGACAAAAATGTAACCGGATTTTGTCAAATCGATAACAATTTCTATTGTTAGTTACCTTATATCTATTAACAACAAAAATTTATTACAATGAATCTGTCTATTACGGGAAAGAATCGGTCGTTTGCCGGCCGTATTCTGATGGTGGGCATTTTTCTATGCATGCTCATCCTGCCTGTTCAGGCACAGGACAAAGTCACCCTTTCGGGTTATGTCACTGATGACACCAACCTGCCTCTTATCGGTGCTTCTGTCCTGGTGAAGGGCACCACGGAAGGTGCTGTCACTGATGTGGACGGCCGTTATGAGATGGAGGTCGCACCTGATGCGGAACTCGAGATCTCATATGTGGGCTACAAGACCCAGACTGTCAATGTGAACAACCGCAGTTCCATCAATTTCGTCCTCGAGCCTGATGCGCTCATGCTTCAGGAAGTCGTGGCAATCGGTTATGGCTCGCAGCGTAAGGAAGACCTGTCAATGGCTGTTTCGACCATGAATGTCGACGAGTCCATCAAAAGCCGCTCTTCAGATCTTGCAACTGTCCTGCAGGGACGTCTTCCTGGTGTGACGGTCATGCAGTCTGGAGACCCTATGTCTGATGCCACATTCTCAATCCGTGGCCGCGGATCCAAGGGTAACGATGGAGACTATGAGTCCGGATCCGGAGTGCTTATCGTTGTCGATGGAGTCCCGAATGCCCCTTATATGGTTGAGGACATCGAGTCCATCACAATCCTGAAGGATGCCGCCTCTGCCGCCATCTATGGTGCGTCCGTAGGTTCTGCCGGTGTAGTGCTCATTACAACCAAGAAACCTGAGGCCGGTAAGGTACATGTGAATGTCAATGCTTCCTATGGATTTGAGAATGTGACGAATCTTCCTGACCTGCTGAATGCGCAGCAGTTCTGTGACGTATGGGCCAAGGCTGCAGAAAACACTCCTGGTGCGTCTGTCCCTAACCTTGCCAACCCTGATGTATATTCTTTTGCAAACGTCACTCACACCAACTGGCTTGATGAGATTTTCCGCACGGGCACAAAGCAGCATTATGCCCTGAGTGTATCTGGGGGGGGGTGAGAAGATACAGTCTATCCTCAGCCTTTCATATGATGAGCATAAGGGTACTCTCCTGAACACATGGACAAAGAAATTCTCCGGAAAACTCCAGACCAATTTCAACATTACAAAATGGCTCAAACTCTATGAGCGTGTGTCTTTTGATGTTTCTGACGGACAGGGAGATGTGCCTACAAACCATCAGGGCCCTATCATGGGCGCCATCTGGTATCCGCGTTCTGCCCCTGTCTATGAGATGAACCAGGACGGGTCCTATGCCCTCGATGCATTCGGCAACCGTTATTTTGGCGGAACAAGGCCGCAGTGGGCAACGAATGTCACTGGCCCGAACATCTACAATCCGGTCGCTTATCTGGAAAGGATGCACAGACGTTATCCGGAAAACCAGATTTTCTCTACTACCGGTATCGAGATCAAGCCGATAACCTCCCTTACCATCAAGTCTGATTTTACAGCCGACCTGAAGAATACAGAGAGGGATGAATTCTATCCTGAGATGACAGAGGTCGGACTTATGAGGACACAGAACTACCGTGAACAGTTCTTTAACAAGGATAACCACTGGCTTTCCGAGACTACAGTCTCCTGGGCCCAGATTTTCGGCAAGCACCATATCAGTGCCATGGCCGGCTTCACTGCAGAGTTTACGAAGACAAGATACAGGGCAATGTTCACCAGAGACTATATCTCGGAAGAGGATAACAAGTTGATGTGGGGAATGGCCCAGGACTGGTCTACAACACAGCCTCAGGAAGAAATCTATGAGGAGACAATGGCTTCTTTCCTTGGCAGGGTGGGCTATTCATACGATGACCGCTACTTCCTTACCGCAAGTATCCGCCGTGATGCTTCTTCCCGTCTTCCAGACTCCAAGAACTATGACTGGTTCCCTTCAGTCTCAGGTTCATGGAAACTCAGTTCAGAGCCGTTCTTCAAAAATTCTTCTGTAAAGAATGTCCTCAATCTTGTGAAATTCCGTGCCGGCTGGGGTAAAATAGGTAACGTCGACCTCTATCCGAGTGATGTGGCCTATGCTCCGACACTTAACTATGACTGGGCTATTATTATCGGAGGAAACTCCTACTCGGGAAGTTATCTTGAGACTATGCCTAACTTCTATGCCCGTTGGGAGACTACAGAGCAGACAAGTGTCGGCCTCGACCTTACTCTCTTCAATTCATTGGACATAACTGTTGACTGGTACAACAAGATTACAAAAGACCTGGTCGACAGAGTCCCTATCGTTGGACATATGGGAGTTGAAAATGACCCGTACGGCAATATCGGAAATGTGCTGAACAGAGGATGGGAGTTCTCAGTGAACTACAATGGCTCTGCTGCCAACGGACAGGTATCCTATAATGTATGGGGTAACTATTCCTACAACAAGAATGAAGTCCGTGAATACGGTGTAAGGAAGGAGCCTCTCCAGCATTCTGAACCATTGCTCAACAGCAGTTACCTGCTTTATTCTGATGTAGGCCAGCCATGGTATTCATTCCTCGTCTATAAGACTGACGGTATCTTCCGTTCCCAGGATGAGATTGACAACTATGTATGGACCAATCCAGAAACCGGCCAGTCTACACAGATACAGCCGGATGCAAAAGTCGGCGACCTGAAGTTTGTCGACACCAACGGTGACGGAACCATCAGCGACGATGACAGGGAATTCATAGGCTCATATGCTCCTGTACATACTTTCTCATTCGGAGGCTCCATCAACTGGAAAGGGTTCGACTTCTCCATCATGTTCCAGGGTGTGGCAGGAAACTATGTCTACAATGGTCTGAAACAGATGGCTATGAACGGGCGCAATGACTATGGCAACCTTGTTACGGATGTTCTTGATACATGGGATTTCAATCCGTCTTCAAGCAAATATCCAAGACTTGGCCTCTACGAGGACAACAATGGCAACTATACCAAATTCTCCGATCTTTTCCTTGAAAAAGGCGACTATCTGAGACTTAAGAACATCACCCTCGGATATACTCTTCCGAAGTTCGCCAAGAACATGCCGGGTATCCGTTTCTACTTCAGTTGCGACAATGTCTGCACTATCACAGGCTACTCGGGTATCGATCCTGAGGTTGGCAACTATGGTATAGACTCAGGTGTATACCCGTTGACAAGGTTCTTCAACTTTGGTATCAATCTTAATTTCTAAACAATTTAAAGGGAAGAACAATGAAAAAAATTATATTGACTGTCAGTTCATTGGCTCTCATCTTTGTGACTTCCGGGTGTTCTGATTTCCTTGAGAGGCCGAAATATGGCCGCTCCGACACATGGGAAACAAAGGAGGAGGTTGAGAGTGCTGTAGTGGCCTTGTGGTCAAACGTCTCCAACAATGCGGAAGGTGTCACAGGCCGAGGCATCATGTGGTATGAATGTGCCAGCGACAACATGACTGTGGGAAGACCTCAGGATGAGGCCAACCAGATCAGGAATTTCCAGATGTCCCCTACAAACGGACGTGATGCAAAAGAGACATGGCCTGAGATGTATAAGGTGAATGCCAAGGCAAACAACCTTATATCCACTGTCCCTACCATGACCGCAGTACTTACTGATGACTATATCAATGAGGTGCTAGGTATTGCATATTTCTGGAGAGGCCTGTCAATGCTGTGGATTGCTCCTTATTATGGTGACAATGGCCCTAATGGCGGTATCCCTATTGTACTGGAGACTACCAACCCGGGAGAAATCGACTCTCCTCGCCCTTCTTCCGTAATAGCAAATTACGACCAGATTATCAGCGATATGCGTGAGGCGGCCAAAAGGCTTCCGTATCTGTCGGAACTCCGTCCCGAGAGGACTGGTTTCCCTCACAAGGCTGCAGCATGGGCTTTCGCCGCAAGGGCAGCGCTGTATGCGGCATCCTATGATAATGGAGGCATGGCCAATCCGGACAAATACTACGGTATCGTGATAGAGATGTGCAACAATATTATGAATCTGCAGGGGGCTGACGCAAGGGATCTTCATCCTGATTTCGCAGACCTCTGGAGAAGCGAGAACAATTATTGCGAAGAATATCTCTTCTCCCTTGTAGGCAGTGCCCAGGACGGGCCGAAGTTCCATGGCATGTCATTCCACAACGGAGGATGGGGACTGTACAACACCTGGGGCTATTACCAGCCTACATACGGTCTCTACCAGGCTTATGAAGAAGGTGACGAAAGACGTGATGCCACTATACTTTTCCCTGGCCAGCACATTCAGTTTGTAGGCCGTGACGTAGTATACGGGAATGCCACTTACAACATAACATCGGATACCGGCATGACATTCCGCAAGTTCATGTCTCCTTGGGAAGACAGCGACTGTATAGGTAAACATGTGAGTACAAATGGCGACAACTCAAGTAATGACCTCGGAATGTGCCTTATAAGATTTGCAGATGTGCTTCTTATGAAGGCAGAAGCCCTGATTGCCACTAAAGGCGAGGGCAACGCTGACGCCAAGGAACTTCTCAACCGTATCCGTAAGCGTGCCGGTCTTCCGGAAGACAGCGGCGCCACATGGGCTGAACTGAAGAATGAACGCCGTTGCGAACTTGCATTCGAGTTCATGCCGAGCCGTTTCGTGGACATAGTCCGCTGGGGAGACGCACAGAAAATCTGTGCCGAACCGACATATGGCGTGGCATCGCATTGGGATGGTTCTCAGGTCGTATATGACGGCCCTGTCAAATATGATGACGGACGTAATTTCGACCCTCAGAAGAACCATGTCTTCGCCATCCCTTCAGCAGCATTTAACGGTTCAATCAAACTGGAACAGAATCAGGGTTATTGATTATAGTGTAAACAATTGATCTGTATGTGAAGATGTGTCATGGCATGGTCGTCCTGATCCACTTGGAACCCGGATGCCGGTCATATGTAATGATGCCGGGTACATGTCATGACACATCTTCTCATTAAAAAATGACTTGCATGACAAGGAATTTAATCAGAATCTGTGCAGTGTTTTCTGCACTTTTGCTGTCTTCGTCCATTTGGGCGCAACAGGTACAGCTTGTAGTATTTGACTGGAATGTCAAATCTTTTGAACGCGTTGACAAATCCGGTGAGACAACCGGCTTTTCAGTTGACGAATATGTCGACAAAATACGGGAGACAGGAGCGGATGTAGTATGTCTCAATGAGTTCGAGACCAATACGAGCCGTATGCTTGAAAAGGAGAAAATGTCTGAACTGGCTTCTCAACTGGGAATGTACGGGTACTATATCAAATCATATCCTAAAGATGCGAAAGGGTGTTATGGCAATGTGATTTTAAGCAGATATCCTATTATTGCTTCAGGCTCGCATCTTTTCCCGTTTAAACATTATCTGGGAGATGGCAATTATCAGTGGAATACCGGTAATAAGGAATTGCAGGACAAATATGGCGGGGATCAGCGGAGTGTAGGCTATGCGGATTTGCTGGTTCCTGTTTCCGCTACGGAAAGCAAGGTGGTCAGGATAGTTTGTTCTCACTTTGATAATTCCGGTGGCTCTGACTGCCGTACGACCCAGTCAGAAGAGTCGGTTGAATTTGCCGGTCTGGCATCTCCGAAATATCCGACAATCATGTGCGGAGACCTGAACACTACTTCCGATACGGAATTGAAAGCATTGTATGACGCAGGGGATCATGCCGGTGTTAATTGGGTGGATCACGTATTTTCGTTTCCAAAAGGTGCATGGTCTTCATCAGGATTCAGGTCCGTTTCAGCCGGTAACCTTTCTGACCATGATGCTGTTGTGGTCACAATGACTTTAAATGAATAAAGGAGGTTCAATATGAGTGTAATCAGATATTTTGCTGGAGTGTTGTCTATTGCTGCTATTTTTGCTGTTGCCGGTTGTGCCGAAAAAGGAGATGGTGGCGGTTATGATGGCCCGTCTGTTGCGACGTCTGCAAAACTGCACTTTATCAGCCGGCTTTCAGATGATGCCTTGTTTGCATCTGATGCAGATGCCGATGCGGTAGGCGATTATATCGGGACAGCCATGAATGGGGATGATGTTACTGTTGCATTTCTTGACAGGACAGATATGTTCGGGGCGGCTGATGCAGCCCAGATATTGCTGGATACGCGTAAGTGGTCAAGTTTCATTGCCCTCGGCCAGACAGGGGCAGAAGATTTCGATGTTACGACTTTTGTCTTCAATGAGCCTGCAGAACTCGTTACTGCCTATCAGATAGAACAAGGGTGCTATGTGTCCGGCCGTTCTGTAGAACTTTCGGGGACGCTTACAAACTATGATGATAACGGTGATGTGACAAATGTCAGGGCTGTAACTACTACTGTCCCTCTTTTTTCCTGCCGCCTCAATTCTCAGGAGCAGGTCACGGCGTTCAGTTCTGTCACTATGACGGATCTGAGGTCTGCAGGTCAGAATTTCATGCTTGTCGGTACAGTCAAGAATGACCTTCTTGCTTCTCTTCAGGAAGAAGTTCCCGCTGCCAATTCCGGCTATACGGCAGTTCAGGTTGCAGCCGGACCGGACTATACCATTTTCCTGCTCTTCGCTACACGTTATTGGGGCTACAATGGAGTTGAAGAGACTTCTGTGGCCGGAGATGTCACAGCGTATGCTGTAGACTTCGCATGGAAATGACGCAGTATTCCTTTATTCTTATACATTCTTTAGGCGAGAGACAAGTGTGATCCTGTCTTCTCGCCTTTATTAGATTTTGTAGGGATGACTGTCCTCTCTGTCAGGATAGGCAATTTCTTGGATGCGACGATTGTAAACGGGTACAGGGTCATTTCTCAGTTTGCAGGCACGTTTCTCCGGATGTCGCCTGTAGTGTCGCGTTCAATCCGGCCATATTTTGAATTGTCTGGATAGTGGAATGTAGGCGGTTTGATTTAGATTGCTAATGCCGAAAGATGGTTCTCCAGATCCTGTATATCCGTTGTCTTTACTATTGTATCATCAGAAACAAATTTTTTCTTGTTTTGTGTTGCCTTTACTGCTTCTAATGTTTTTTCAACATCATACGGCATGTTGACCAGGTTTACGGTGGAATTTTTTATATTGTCCTGAAACAAGACATAGAATTCATCCATAAAACTTCTTGTGGCGAAATTAACGCCTGAAAAATCTATAATGACCTCACGCTCATCTGCATTTTTGATATAATTGTAGAAATCATCTGCCAAAGGCCGTGACATCAGATCCGGGCTCAATATTTTTGCAATATAAAATACATTCATGATGACCTCCTATTCTATATAATTGATATATCTGAATTTTTCGTCCCCATAAGGGATTCTTAATGCGACAATAGTTCCTTCAAATCGTATTCCATCGGGTAACTCGAAATAGCCGGACCCGGCCCTGGTGTTGACATATACTGTATCTCCTGATACCATCATATATTGACCGCCCAAACCTTCAACAAGCATTTTTCTTGTCGTGCTTATTCCATATCCCCTGTTTTCTGCATCAGGAAGATTCTTGGTGGAAATTCCGCTATTTGCCGCTCTCATGGCTTCACCATCGCTTGCTATTTCACAGTCAGGGGCATCTGCATAACTTCCTAAAAGTGTTATCCCGGTATCCCCTATACATATATCAATATATTTTGAAGTTGGGTAACACTGGGCAAGAATATATCCGAATGCTGACTTTGAGTGTTCTGATATGTTATCAGCTATTTCTCCGAGCATATATTTAATACCTGAAACGATATTCTGTTCAAGTCCGGACTGCTTGACTATCATAGATTCAATGACAGACATTATATCATTCTTATCCTCCAGACGGTTACATGTAGCAGGAAAACTTATAAGCGGAATATATCGTTTCTTTGAAAACTGCTCAAGGAATGCTGTAAATTCAGATTTCCTCATCATTCCGGAATTGACGCCAAACTGATCGAAACAGATTGATTTTAAATAGCCGTCAGCATGTTCTATAAATATTCTTTTATCCGAACCTGTTTTCTTTATGTATATAAGTAAGGGCAGTATAAATGTGGGAGTCACGAATCTGGCATAAGAGAAATCTATGATATCAGAAGTATCTTTACTTCCTTTTATCTTTTTACAGATCCGCAATGCCGTACTAAACCCTGACGACAACTTTTCAGAAGGTATATCTATTACATCTTTTATTCTCATATGGTTCAGGACGTTTTTACAAATATACAAACACAATAGAATTATACAATATCTGACATTCATGTAATTTCCCTGTGGTTATATGACAGTGACACGTACGGACAGCGTGTTGCCGTCGGAGTCGACAGCCGTGATGACATGTTCCCCGCGTTCAGGGTTGACTGTCATCTGATGTATGAACTGTGTGCTGCCGAGGTAGCGGTTGTCAAGATGCCAGTATACTGTGGCTGACGGGCTGCTGTGGGCCAGATTGCAGACCATGCCCTTTTTGCTTCCGTCGAGTTGGCGTGGTATGGTGACTGTGCTGCCGGATTCAGGGTATATGAATTCCATAGGGACGAAATTGTCCATGAAGTCTGTGCCTCTTTTCCGTGGCGGAAGACTTCTGTATTCCGGATGGTGCTGCCGGTAGTACCATTCCATTGCAGGCGGGAGAAGGAACATGTTGACTATGGTGGCATCCGGATCCGCTGCAGAAGTCCGGAATTTCCCGTCCGAAGTCAGGGTGACGGCCCTGTGATATGGGCATGATGCACTGCGCAGGGCATTGGGCGGCAGGAACAGTGTGTCGCATGCATCGCAATACGGGCCTTTGAGATGTCCCGACAGGCGGCATACTTCTGCCTGGACATATTCCCCGTATACTGGGGACCTGAACCATGTTGTCGCGGGGAGCATGTTGAAGAGGTCGAACATCACCGGCCCGGCAGTCATTGCCCCCGTAAGCCCGGGGACACCTTCTCCTCCCGCATTCCCGGCCCATACTCCGACAGTATATTCTGGAGTGGTGCCTATAGCCCATGCATCCCGGAATCCATAACTTGTGCCTGTTTTCCATGCGATTTTTCTTACTGAGGCAATCATCCTCCAGTCCATTTCATCCGGGCGGCTGACTTCTTTAAGGGCTTCCATCGTCCACCATATGGATGTCCTGTCGGTATACGGGAATCCATGGCCGGGATGTCTCCCGGTGCCGTCATGTTCTGGTTCCCCATATTGCAGTACATGCGCCATCTTTGCATACATGGATGTGATTTCAAACAGGCTTCCTTCCGCACCTCCGAGAATCAGCGACAGCCCGTAGTCGTCTGCCAGCCTTGTGAGGGTGGACATCCCTGCTTCCTCAAGTATTTCCTTGAATTTCGGGACGCCATAGTGTCTCAGCATATGCACTGCCGGTACATTCAGGGAGCGGGCGAGCGCCTCTGATGCCGGAACTGCCCCGTAGAACTGCAGGTCGAAATTCTGCGGGGAAAACCCGTTGATATTGACCGGGACATCCGGCAGCATGGTGCCGGGCAGTATCGTCCCGTCCTGAAGAGCGGCGCAATACAGAAACGGCTTGAGTATGCTGCCGGTGCTGCGGGGAGACTGCAGTATATCCACCTGACAGCCTTCCCGGCCTGAACCGTATCCGGTGTTACCGCAATATGCCAGGACTTCTCCCGTCCTGGTGTCGATGATGACCGCTGCCATGGAGCCGATGTTTTTTCTGGAAAATTCGGCCTGCCATCTTTCGAGGATTGCTTCAGCCCTTTTCTGGAGGCCGATGTCCACAGTGACGGATATGCTCCTGCCGGACCGGGATTTTCTGTCCTCCAGCCTGTCCAGCAGGTGCGGGGCATACTGTGGTAAAGGGACCGGCTCATCAGGGAGCGGCTCTGAACATGCCATGAGACAGGCCGTTGAGTCTATCTTCCCTTTTTCTGCAAGCCTTTTAAGCAGCCTGTCGCGCTTCTGTCTGAGCATCTGCCTGTTTTTCCCGGGATGTATCATTGATGGCGCGTTCGGGAGTACGGCAAGGGTTGCGCATTCTCCCCATGAGAGTTCTGCCGCCGGCCTTCCGAAATACCTCCATGCAGCGGCTTCAAGTCCCACTACGTTTCCCCCGAACGGGGCATGGGCGGCATACATTGCCATGATTTCGTCTTTTGAGCACCGGAGTTCAAGTCTTGTGGCCAGGATGCATTCTATAAGTTTCTGCCAGACTGTCCTTTCTTTCTGCCGCGACAGGCGGATTACCTGCATGGTGATGGTACTGCCCCCGCTTACTATATGGCCCGCCTTGACGTTTCTGTATGCAGCCTTTACAAGCGATACAGGATTGACTCCGGGATGCTGGCGGAACCACCGGTCTTCGAATTCTGTTATGGCTATGACGAATTTCTCCGGGACAGAATCCCCTGGAGGGAATCTCCATTGGCCGTCATCCGCAATCCTGGCGCCGAGGAGTTCTCCATTGCGGTCCAGCATTATTGCAGAATAGCATGTGCCTTTGAACAGGTCGGCAGGAAGGCAGAACAGGTATGCAAGAAACAATCCTGCGGCTGCCGTGCAGACGCAGGATATTGTCACTTTCCTGATATTTCGCGGCTTGCCTCTCATCCCGTCGTGAAATGTCGCGGCTCCTGCCTATCTTGTGACCTCTACGGTTCCGGATGCGGTACGGGCATTTACCGACGGGTCATACATCATCTCGCAAGTTGTGGCAGGCAGGATGAATCTGCCTTCGTATGCGGCCCTCAGACGTATGCTGAACGTCTTCCTTGTCCCTTTGGCAAGGTCAAGATAGATGACAGCCCTGTCATCACGGATGTCGGCATATGAATATGAGGCTGATTCCTGTCCGGATGCCATGTCTTCTCCCGAGAACATTCTCCGGTTGAAGATTTCCCACCCTGATGGGACAGGGAAGGTAAGAGCGAGTCCTGTATGGTCTTCTGTACCGGAAATATCGGATACGGTGATGGCGGCCATGAAATCAGTCCCCTGTCTGAGCCTGTCCGGTGACACGGGGTTGCCGTTGAGGTCTGTCCATGATACGGCGAGAGCGATACCTGACTGCGAAGCGGCTGTAGGTGTGGAGAAGTCAGGCCTTGTCCTTGTGGCCAATGTGACGTGGAGGGGACCTTTCGAGAGATTCCGGATTGCGGCTGAGCCGTCCCCGGAGGCAAGTTCTTCAGTGGCTATGGCCGCAGCCTTTTCCACCGTCCGTTCTTTCCCTCCACTGATGATGACGGCTTTGACAGCACCTGTGTTCAGCCGGTCTGCCAGCCGTCCCATCGCAACCGCAGTGAATGCCGTGACCTGTGTGGTGTACAGTCTTGCGGAAAATTGTTCCGCGACATCTCCGGCAAGCCGGACGGCTCCATCCATGTCGCCAGCAAGTACCAGAGTCTCCAGCATCATAGCCTTGTCTCTCAGAGGCGAGCCGTAGGTGACGTTTGACACAGGATAGTCTTTTACATCCGTCCTGAGTGTCTGTATCATGCTCCGGGCGATGTCCTTTTTACCTGTCAATGCATAGGCTGCAGCAAGTCTCCATTGTGCCTGGACGGACAGCCCTCCAGTTTCCTTCATGCTGTTCATGACACCCGACAGCGGAGAGGATGCAAGTGCAAGCGTATAGAGCCTGTAGGCCTGCACAAGATCATGGAAATCATTTATTCCGGAATGTCTCCAGTTGCGGGCGCACCGCCGCTGGAAGTTTTTCCATGCCGAGAACACGCCGCTGTTCACTTCATAGCCCATGTCCGAGGCAAGGGACATGAAATGTCCTGCCATAGATGTGGCCCATTCGTCCGCAGCCGCCTGCCCTGGCCAGTAGGCAAATCCTCCGTCAGACAACTGCCTTGAGTAAAGTTCTTCGAGAAGGCCCGGGATTTCCGTTCCGGCTTCGGCGGCATTCGCAGGGGCCAGAAGGCTTTTGATTGAAAGAAGGGCCATCCCTTTGGCCGATATCTGTTCGGAGCAGGAGTGCCTGTAGTCCGAGAAGAAGTCCATGCAACTGTTGAAGTCGATGGACGGGAATCCTGCCATCTCTATGACCGCGCTGCCTTCTTCCTCTCCTGACATGAATGGCTCCCATTCAAACAGATGTGATTCCCCGGGGTTAATGGTCGCCCGGCTGAGCGTGGTGATGTATGGTGACGGATTACGTACAGGTACGGAAACGGTTTCAGATGCCGTGTATCCGCCTCCTGCCGCACTTACAGTGATTCTTGCCGGGCCTGTGCCTGATGTTGCTGCAAGGCGGAACCGCACAAGGGTATCGCCGGACTCTGTCATCCGGATGGATGCGGTGCCATTGCCCTCTATGGCGGCAGGGCCGTCAGCCACTGCCTGCACTGAGATGTCCCCGATGCCGTCTTCCATTGCAAATACATTGACAGGCAATACGATTTCCTCTCCCTGTCCGAGAACTCTCGGGAGGGAGGAAAGTACCATCAGAGGAGTCTTTACCGGCACAGTCTTTTCTGCATTGCCGAAGGCCCCGTCATGTCCTGCAACAAGCATCACCCTTACCGAGCCGACATACATAGGAAGTGTCACCTTGTGCACGTTCTCCTTTTTGTCGAGAGAGAATGGCCCGAGATATTTTACCACGGCATTGAACCTGTTGTCCTGACGGGCCTCCCTGTTGATGGTCTGGTCTCCTCCGATGGCAGTTAAAGGCGACAATCTGCCTCCGAACGCTCCCACTACGTCATCGTACAGGTCCCATGTCCTGACCCCGAGGGCTTCTTTGGCATACATCGATGTCCACGGGTCGGGGGTCTTGAATGCCGTAAGATCCAGGAGACCTTCATCTACTATGGCTATGGTGTATGTCATCTTCCGGCCGTTGCTTTCACTGACCCTGATTTCAAATTCCTCCTGCGGCCGGACAGTCTCCGGCATGGAGATAACAGGATGGAGCCTTGAACTTTCGTCGTTTACATAGACCGGCTGTACACCGTACATCCTTACAGGCATGTCGTTGGCAGTATTGCTGTGTCTCTGGAGGAGGGATATGTGGATATAGAAATTCGGTGCCATATCCTCCGTCACGGCAAATCTGAACGGGGTATCTCCTTTTGCGGAAGTCTTGACCCAGTGCCTTGATATTACGCGGCTGCCGTTTTCCAGTGACACAAGGGCCATCCCTCCGTCAGCGGCCGGGATGAAGACGGTAGCGGTCTCTCCGCATTTGTATTCTTTCTTGTCAGTAGAGAATGTCAGCATTGTGAGTGCGTCCGGGTCTTTCTTGTCGGACCGTCCCCTGTAGGCCGGCCAGTCAACCATGATGACTCCGCCTGTTGCATGTCCGCCTGTGACATCCTTTACATATACGAAGAAACGTCCCCAGTCAGGGTAGTCGAGTCTGAAAGGTATTTCCGACGGGGAAGAGCCTGAAATGAAACTGCCCTTGCTGTATGGCTTGGCTGCAGTGCCGTTGACATATGAGTCGAGTTCTTCTGCGCGGCTTTCCCACCACCATGACCAGTCCAGTCTGTAGATGCGGTATTCTATCCTGTGCCCGGCTACAGGCTTGCCATCCTTGTCCACAACGGCGACAGGGAAGCGGTGCTCCGTGTCGGTCTCGATATAGCTGTCCTTGTCAGGCAGTTTTATCCCCGCATATGCATCGTAAGGAGAGAAAAGCATCGTGGTGGAAGTGATGCTTTCATCTCCGCCCGCTTCAGCCACTCTTGATGTGAGTCTTGCCTGCATCATCCCAGGGGCACCGTCCAGAGACGGCATGACTATTTTCTGTGCAGCCTTCCCGTTGTTCCCGAGAACCTTGTCGAAAATCAGTGTCTCCACCCCGGCAAACGATGATGCAGGATCAGAGAATGTATACCCGTCATACCCGTCGAATGTCTTTCCCGCAGGAGTCAGGGACATCTCGATCCTGCCTTCGAGTCCTGCTGCGGCCGGCCCTGTCAGCCATGATGACGACATCGTAAACCATGTGCCTTTCCCGCTCTGAAGTATCCCGTCTGAGGTCCTGACATTGATTTTGAGCCTGTTTGGCTTGATGCTCTCTATCATCAATGCCTTGTGGAAAGTGCTGCCTCCCACCTTGAAGTATGCATTCCATGTCCCTGTAGGATCTTCTGCTGCCGTCGGGATGTGGAAGACATGGAAGCCTTCCATCCCCCTGGTGTCTGTCAGTCTGGAATGGAACTGTCCTTGCGGGGTATACAGTTCCATGGTGACTGGATGCGTGTCGGGCAGCGTGTTCTCCCGGTCTTCAATTATCATTGCCACATGGAGTGTATCTCCCGGTCTCCATACGCCGCGCTCACCATAGATGAATGCCTTCAGCCCGTTCCCGGTCTTGACTCCTCCCGTGTCAAATCTGCTTACCGGCTTTTCTGTCCCGTCCGTGACTTTCATGTAACTCGTCGAGCCGTCATGGCTTGCCGTCACGGCAAATGCCTTCCCTTCCGCGGCGATTTCAGCGAAGCCGTCATTGTCTGTCACGGCCTTTCCTATGGTCTGCAACTGGTAGTTGTAGACGGTGACTGCGGCATTCTTGACAGGCATTGCAGTCATGATGTCATTGACCGTGACCCAAAGCCTGCTGCCTCCGGCAGACTTTACTATTATCCCTACATCCGAAGCCATAAGATTGCAGGCGGGGAACCGGTCGCTCATCATGTAGTATGTCGGGTCGAGAGGATTGTCCCTTTCTTTCCAGTCATATTTGTCCCAGTCATAGAAACTTTCATAGTAATAAGGAGACGGTGTGTCCCATACTGCCATGTCTTCGTCTGTCACTCCGTCGCGGCCGAGGACTACAAGTCCTTCGCTGCCTCCTCCTGCCCCTGAGACAGAGGATTTGCCATAGAGAGAATACTCCTGGCGGAAAGACAGCCTTATCCTGTACAAGGCTCCGGCTTCCTGTCTGAACAGTCCGGAGATGTCGACTGCAAAGTCCTGCCATTGCCGGAGGTCTTTCCCCGGAGTC
Organism: Candidatus Cryptobacteroides excrementavium; assembly: GCA_017695025.1. Taxonomy (GTDB): domain Bacteria; phylum Bacteroidota; class Bacteroidia; order Bacteroidales; family UBA932; genus Cryptobacteroides; species Cryptobacteroides excrementavium. Next base: position 12,622 of record JADILX010000076.1, on the reverse strand, counting down.
GAGTCGAGCCGGACAGTCTTTTTTGCTACAAGTCTGCCCGAACGTCTCAGTCCGCTGTCCCCGTCCAGCCCGTTGTCCTGGAGGAAGGCGAGTATATTGTCTTCAAATATCTTTATCACGGAGATGTCCACCGCATACAGGCTTACCGCCCTGAACGGAAGGATGAGGCTGTCTGCATCCGGCAGGATATTGCCTTTGAGCAGAAGTTCCACGGCCGGTTTGATCTCATTGTCCCGGAATGTCCTGGCAAAAGTATTCCCGAGCCTCTTCCCGCCGGCGCTTCTGACGGCAGGGGATATTTCCAGCGACATGTCTTCTCCGGCGGATTCATAGAATACCGATGCATAATTGTCTTTTATGCGGATGAATGTCCGTCCTGCGTTTTTCAGCACGAACAGTCCGTCAGGATCCATATCGCTGTCAAGAGGACTCGAGAAGAAGATGTCCACATGCGGGGATTCCCCGGAAGAAATGCTGGTGCTGATAACCTTGAATTCTCCGGCGGCCGGGATATCCACTTCGGTTTCCTGCCTTGAAGAAAAGCCTGAGGAGGAGCCGTCAAGGACCAGTTTCAGAGTCCCCGTCTTCTCTCCGGCCCTGATGCCTTCCACCGTGAAGTCACGGGACATCCCCGGCCCTCCGTCTGCCATGCGTATGACAGGGCTTTGCCCGTGCATGCGGCATGAAAGCATGGCTTCCGCCGTGGCCTTGTCTACAGGTTCGCTGAAGACGAGCCTTCCATGTACTTCTGCCTTCTCCGGGCTGTCCTCCCTGATGACGATACCTTCCGTTGTCATCTCGGCTTTCCTGACTTCTGTCATGAATGAAAACCTGAATGTCTCCAGGTCTTTCTGCTGTATCCCTGTCACATCTCCGAGCCTGAATGATGCCTTGTACAGTGTCCCCGGCTTCATCTGTCCGTCGTCAGGGATAAATTCAACCACGTCAGGGGATGTCATGCGTACTGTCCCTTTCATGTCGGGTGAAAAGGAGAACAGCCTGTCGAGCCGTGTCTGGTCACCGGACGGAAAGACGCTGTTGTCGACAGGTGCGGCGAGAACTATCTTTACAGTGGAGTTCCGGCTGATTATGTTTCCGGTATAGGCCTTTATCCAGGCTGAATATTCCGCTGATGGCCTGACTGCATGTCTGGCGCAGGAAACACAGAGGGCTGCGGCTGTTATTATGGCGGCAAGCCCGAAAAATCTGAAGACTGTCTTCATTGTCGAGTAGTCTGAGTGTTGAATCTTCAAATTTAACAATAATACTTTATGTTCTGCTGTTTGCACGTTTAATAATTATACGTATTTTTGCAGGTTCTGTGTGACAGATGACGAAAACACATGCACGTATTTGATATGGTGAATAATATGGACTTGTTCATGGAGATGCTGAAGACTGATTCAACTTCATCCCGTGAACGCGGTTTCTCAGAGTTCCTGAAGAAGAGGCTCCCTGACGGCAGATGTACCGTGGAGTCGTTCGAAGTTGGGGACGGGACGGAAAACCTGCTGTTTTCATGGGGAAAGCCCGAAATCTTCTTTTGTACGCATCTTGACACAGTCCCGCCCTATTTCCCTCCCGTACATTCCGGGGGAGTGATGAGAGGCCGCGGTGCCTGCGATGCAAAAGGGCAGATATTCTCCATGTACAATGCATGTCTTGCCCTTGCGGACGAGGGGCAGGAAGGCTTTGCACTTCTGCTGCTTGCCGGAGAGGAGACCGGGTCTTTCGGGGCAAAGAATTTCCGGACCGTCCATCCTGGAGGGAAATATGTCATAGTAGGGGAGCCTACGGACAATTGCATGGTCTCTGCAAGCAAGGGGACAAAATCATACCGTGTCACCATCAAGGGGAAAAGTTCGCATTCAGGCTATCCTGAATACGGATTGAGTGCAGTGGAACTTTTCGTGGACTTTGTCAACCGTCTCCGCCTTGCGGACCTGCCTTCAGACCCGGAACTCGGAAAGACTACATACAACATCGGCATGCTGGAAAGTGCCAATCCCCAGAATGTCCTGAGCGAGTCCCTTTCATTCCGGCTGTATTTCCGGACAACATTCGCTTCTGACGGGGTGGTGCAGTCCCTTATGGAAAGGCTCGGGGACAACAGCTATATCGAGATAGAGCCGTTTGGCGGGGATACCCCTTCGAGATATGTGACTCTGGACGGCTTTGACACGAAGACAGTGGCATTCGGAAGCGATGCCCCGCAGTTGACAAACTTTGAGAACAGGATTTTATGCGGTCCGGGCTCGATACTTGCAGCACATACCCTTTCCGAGTATGTACTCATGGAGGACATAGAAAAGGCCACGGACAATTATGTGAAAATGTTCAGGATTTTGAAAACAGGGAAAAGATCATGATAGTAATGAAGTTCGGCGGCACTTCGGTCGCCAATTATGAGGCCATCACCCGTATGATTTCCATCGTACGCGGCAAACTTGAGGAAAGGCCGGTGGTAGTGGTTTCGGCTTTGTCCAAGGTTACGGACATGCTCTACAGGATTTCGGACAGGGCTGCAGCCAGAGACAGGGAAGAGGCGGATGCCCTTCTTGCCCAGTTGAGGGAAAGGCATCTGACCCTCGCAGGAGAACTTCTCGGCACCGGCGGTAAGCTGTATGAAGAGGCCTGTGCGAAAGTCAACTCCATCTGCGACGCCTTGTGTTCGTTCGTGTCTGCCGTATGCGCAGTCGGTGAACTTTCCCCGAGAAGCAAGGCTATAATCATCTCCAACGGAGAATACCTCTCATCCAATATAATATGCTGTGCGATGAACGCCGCCGGGATACGTACGCATTATATGGATGCCCGCAGCATGATTATCACAGATGATGACTATCTGAAGGGCGAGCCTGACATGAAGGCTATCGCCGCAAATACTCCGGAGATAGTGCTTCAGGCCTATCAGGATGCCGATGCAGTCATCACACAGGGCTTTGTCTCAGCCACCGGTTCCGGTGAGCCTACGGTCCTCGGGCGGGGCGGTTCCGACTATTCCGCCTCTCTGATAGGCATGGCCATTGACGCATCAAGGATAGAGATATGGACAGATGTGGACGGGGTGCGGACAGCAGACCCGAGACGTGTCCCGGATACGAGATGCCTTGACAGGATTTCTTTCGAAGAGGCGGCAGAGATGGCCCATTTCGGGGCCAAGGTGCTCCATCCGCTTACGATAGAGCCTGCCATCCGGAAGAACATCCCGATATATGTGCTCAACTCCATGAACCCGTCAGGAGAGGGGACAGCCATCCTGCAGAGCCAGTTTATCGAGGACGGTGTCAAGTCTGTTTCCTGCAAGGAAAATATCTATGTCATCAACATATTTTCCACCAAGATGATAAATACATCAGGGTTCCTGAAGAAAGTATTCGAGATATTCAGCGAGCACAAGGTCTCCGTTGACCTTATCAGTACATCGGAGGCGAACATTTCCGTCACCGTGGACTCATCCCAGAAGATTGATGATGTGGTTTCGGCTTTGTCTGAGTTTGCGGATGTCTATGTGGACACGGACAAGTCGCAGGTGTCTGTCATCGGGAAAAATATCGTCAGCCTGAAAGGCCTGCTCGAACAGACATTCGCCCCTCTCCGGGAATGCAAGATATATATGATTTCACAGGGGGCTTCCTATGTCAACATCAGTTTTGTTGTAGACAGGGCTGTCCTGGACGATGTGGTGCGGCAGATACACAAATATCTGTTCTGCATGTAGCAAGTGGCACGAAAATCAGGAAAAGGACATGAAGATAGTATTGAGCGGATATGGAAAGATGGGAAGGATGGTGGACAGCATCCTTTCCGGCAGAGGCATTGAATGCGCAGGCAGGAGCGAGAACATACAGGAGTTTGACAGGGCGCTTGCAAAGGAATGTGTCTGTATAGATTTTACTGTTCCAGAGGCTTTCAGGGCCAACTACCGGTTCCTTGCCGAGAATTTCAAGGCTGTGGTTGTCGGGACGACAGGATGGGCGGACATCAGTGACGAGGTCATATCCTGTTTCGAAAAATGCGGCACCCCAATGATATATGCATCCAATTTCTCAGTAGGGGTCAATGTTTTCTTTGCCGTCACGGACTATATCTCGGGCATGCTCGGGAAAGCGGGAGGGTACAGCCCGTATATCCTCGAGATGCACCATTGCCACAAACTCGATGCCCCGAGCGGGACAGCGAAGACTCTGCAGTCTATTGTAGACAGGAATATGGGCACAAAAGCCGATGTCGAGGCCGTAAGGTGCGGGGAGATACCGGGTATCCATACTGTCGGTTTTGAAGGGGAGGCAGACAGGATTACCCTCAGGCATGAGGCATTCTCCCGGGAAGGGTTTGCCCGCGGGGCTGTAGAGGCTGCACTTATGACAGAAGGCCTCACCGGTGTACATGAATTCAAGGATCTTCTTCTTTCCAGGCTCAATGCCGGCCTTTAAAGAAGAAAAATGATTTCAAACAATATGAAAAGTTTGTCATTATCAGGCTGCGGAACAGCACTCGTCACTCCATTCAGAGATGGAGAAGTGGACTATGCCGCCTTTTCTGCTCTGCTCGACAGACAGATGGCTGCCGGAATGCATTTTCTCGTCCCCCTCGGTACGACAGGCGAGACGCCGTGTCTGGATGAGACAGAGCGGATCAGGATACTGGAACTCACCAGGGAAAAGTCTGCAGGGAGGCCTGTAGTGGCCGGTGGCGGTACCAACTCTCCTGTGCAGACCATCAGCGGCATGAAGACTCTTTCCCCTTATGGGGCAGATGCATTTCTTGTGGTCGTGCCATATTACAACAAACCGACACAGGAAGGTATCTATGAATATTTTCTGGCTGTGGCAGATGCTGTCGACAAGCCTGTGGTGATGTACAATGTCCCTTCCCGCACAGGGGTGAACATGACGGCAGAGACGGCTCTCAGGCTTGCCGAACATGACAATATAGTCGCAGTCAAGGAGGCTTCCGGCAATTATGCCCAGATCTCGGAGATAATCAGGAATGCTCCGGAAGGCTTCTCCGTGCTGAGCGGCAATGACGACGAGACACTCCCTCTGATGGCCACAGGTGCTGCCGGGGTCATAAGCGTTGCGTCCAATATCGCTCCGGCCCTTATGGTAAGCCTTGTGGAAGCCCTTCAGAACAATGATATTGAAAAAGCCCGTGGGCTGCATCATATGCTGTCCCCGCTGTTCAGGAACTGTTTTGTGGAGAGCAATCCTATTCCGGTCAAGGCCGGGATGGCCGCCATGGGGCTGATGAAGGAGGAATACAGGCTGCCGCTTGTGCCTGGCTCGCGCAGGACATATGAACTGATGCAACAGACTGTCGCCGGACTCGGGCTGCTCTGATGTGTGTGGGACAGATGTTTCAGATATTATTTCAACATTATGGAAAAAGAACTGGAAAGATTTTATGAGGTGTGCCGCGCTCTTGAGCGTGGAGAAGTGAGGGTGGCTGAAAAGACAGCCGATGGCTGGAAAGTCAATCCGTGGGTCAAGGAGGTGATCCTTTCCGGCTTCAGATATGGACGGCTTAAAGACATGTCCCAGGGCAGTTTCCCGTTCTTTGACAAAGACACGCTCCCTGTACGCAGATTTTCAGCAGAGGACGGCGTGAGGATTGTTCCCGGCGGGTCTGCGGTGCGCTGCGGTGCATATCTTGCCCCGTCTGTGATAATGATGCCTCCGGCATATGTCAATATAGGTGCATATGTGGATTCCGATACGATGATAGATTCCCATGCGCTTGTGGGCTCCTGTGCGCAGGTAGGCAGGCATGTGCATCTTTCCGCCGCATCCCAACTTGGCGGGGTGCTTGAGCCTGTGGGCGCATTGCCTGTGATTGTCGAGGACAATGTATTCATCGGGGGCAACTGCGGTATCTACGAGGGGACGATAGTCAGGGAAAATGCTGTCATAGGCACCGGTGTAGTCATAAATTCTTCTACAGCAATATTTGATGCCACGACAGGGGAATACATAAGGGCCAATGCGGCCGGACAGATGATAGTGCCTCCGGGAGCAGTGGTGGTGGCCGGCAGCAGACCTGTCACGAAAGGCCCTGGGGCAGAGAAAGGCATACATCTGTATACTCCTGTCATAGTCAAATACCGTGACGGCAAGACAGACTCATCTGTCACTCTCGAGAGCGTGCTCAGGGATTGAGCCGCAGGATCTAATCATGACAGGACAGATGGACTACAGCAAATTGTTTTCAGAGGATACGGCCTCGTTTTTCAGGTCTCCGGTGAGAGACATCTTCAAGAAAGTCGACCTCAATTCGATACTTTCTTTCGCGGGAGGATATCCTTCAGCGGAAACTTTCCCTCTTGACCAGTTCAGGGACACCATGTGCGAGGTTATCGGCAAGTATGGCGGCAAGGCTTTCCAATATGGGGCAACCCAGGGCGTCACAGAGTTGCGGGAAGTCCTTTCCGCAAGATATGGCGTGCCCATGGACAGAATCCAGATAACGTCTTCGTCACAGCAGGGGATAGACGTTTGTACAAGGATTCTTGCAGACCCGGGAGATGTCATCCTCACGTCCAACCCGTCGTACCTCGGGGCGTTGCAGTCGTTCCGCTCCTACAGGGCAGAAGTTGTCGGAGTGGAGCATGAAGACGATCCGGAACTTTTCAGACAGTCATATGAGAAGGCTATCCGCAGTGTCATATCCAGAGGCAAGACCGTAAAGTTCCTGTATATGATACCTGATTTCCAGAATCCGTCAGGGGAGACCCTGTCTCTTCAGGAAAGGGAAATACTTGTGGAACTTGCCGGCAGGTATGGTTTTCTGATAGTCGAGGACAGCCCCTACAGGGAACTCCGCTACAGCGGGACTCCTGTCCCTACGATAATGTCGCTGGCTCCCGACCTTGTATTGCACCTCGGCTCATTCTCCAAGATATTTGCCCCGGGCTTCCGGCTCGGGTGGATTTTCGGACATCCGGACGTGCTGGACAAGATATATGTCTGCAAACAGTCTCTTGACCTTTGTCCTCCGGTCTTTGACCAATATGTGGCGGCCGAGTTCATGGGTTCGGGACGGCTGGACAAAAATCTTGTAAAGAGCATTGCCCTGTATCGCGGGAAAAGGGATCTCATGCTTTCTCTCCTTGAGGAATATATGCCTGAGGGGGTCACCTGGACCAGTCCCGAAGGAGGACTCTTCCTGTTCCTGACCATGCCTGAAAAATTTGATTCAGTGGCATTCTATGACACTGCACTTGACCGCGGGGTCGCCTATGTTGCAGGCTCGTTTTTCCGCACAGACGGAGGTGGCCGCAATACCATGAGGCTCAATTTTTCATTCATGGCACCGGAGCGTATCCGGGAAGGCATAATATTGCTCTCATCATTGTTGAAAAACGCTCTCGCATAAATATCTGTATCTATGGAACTGTACAAATATCAGGGCGCGGGGAATGATTTCCTTATTGCTGACAACAGGGACGGCTCCATCATCCTGTCAAAGGAGCAGATCAGCCTTTTGTGCAACAGGCGTTACGGTGTAGGCGCCGACGGCCTGATGCTTCTGGAAAACAGCGCCACATATGACTTCAGGATGGTCTATTACAATGCGGACGGTTCCGGAGGCATGATGTGCGGCAACGGGGGCAGGTGCATAGTGGCCTTTGCCGCCGATTTGGGGTATTCCCATTTCGGGTTCGAGGCGGCGGACGGCTTCCATACTGCTGATGTCGTGCGTACTGAAGACCGTTACAAGGAGATCCGTCTGAAGATGAAGGATGTGGAGGGAATCCGCATGGCCGAGGGGGATTCGTATTTCCTCGACACGGGCACGAGGCATTTTGTCAGGTTCGTTCCGGATGTGGACGGGTGCGATGTCGTGGGTGAAGGCCGGAGGATACGCAATCTTCCTGAGTTTGCCCCCGAAGGGACCAATGTCAATTTTGTCTCTGCCCTTAAGGGGGAGGATCTGTCCGAGTCCGTGCGTACCATCAGGGTAAGGACATATGAGAAAGGTGTCGAGGACGAGACTTTCGCCTGCGGGACAGGTATCGTTGCCTCTGCCATTGCATCTTTCTGCCATTGTTACGAGGGACATAAGGCTGAAAGCCCCGTAAAATATGAGGTCCATGCCAAGAGAGACGTGCTCACAGTAGATTTCATGCCGTCTTTGAGCGGCAATGGGGAGAACTGCCGCTTTACCGGGGTGTGGCTTTCAGGTCCGGCTGTCTATGTGGCGAAAATCATGGTCTGACGGCCCTCCCGTCCTGCCGGATGCCGGAAATGGATATTTGTGCGGCATCAGATGCAAGATTCCGGGTACTGAAGCATTTCATATATTGCCGGTTTTATAGAATAATAATTATTTTTGCACTTTGTAGTAATCATTCCGTGACACAGGACGGCATATCCGTCCGGTCTTCCGGAACAATCATGTTTGTCTATGAAAAAGATTTTGTTTTTTGCATTGACTGCTTTTCTTGCGGCTTCATGCCTTGATGATGCCGGATACGAGGCTAATTATACCCTTGTCGCCAATTTTGACGGCGCAGAGAAGATGATAGAAGAATACGGTGACACGGCGGATTCCACTGTCGCCATCCCTATGTTTGCCTTCGGCCCGGTGGGATTCTACAACAGTATAGAGGCCGAGGAAGACGGGACTGTCATTACGGACGGCAAAGAGGGAGGCTGGCATATTTCCCAGAAGCGCTTTCCGGCAGATGCCCTTTTTGACGGGAACGGGGATGAGATAGCAGAGCAGATTGAAAAACTTACTCCGTACAGCGTCGCAGATACGGCCGGCAAGACCACCACAGTCAATTCGTATCTTGTGTTCCACAAGACGGAAGACATGCCGGAGCATGATGTCGAGTTCCTGCAGTCTGCCTACGGGACATGTTCCCCGTCATATGTATATCTCAACAATACGACCGCTGTCGCCCGGTATTTTATGACAAAAGGAAAGGCTCAGGAAGGAGACTATCTCAAGGTGAAGGTTACAGGATATATGGGGGGCCAGGAAACATCATCGAAAGAATTCCTCCTTGCCGAAAAGACTATGGACCCGTCAAAGGATTCCCTGATGCTCGGGTGGAGGGCACTTGACATCTCGTCGCTCGGGTCAGTACAGTATGTGGACTTCGATATCGATGCCCACTTTGCATCAGCAGGGCCGGATGAGGATCTGAACTGGTTCTGCATGGACAACTTCATCGCATCTGTCCATATCAAGCAGTAGACGTTTTTACAGAGAAGAGATTCTAATGTTCCGGGAGGACGGGCCTTATGCCAGTCCTTCCGGAATATGCATTGTAAGTGTCCTGCTTCCCTTGTCTATCGAGATGACAAGGTCTTCGTGCACGGGGATCATGATTGTCCCGGATATTGTCCCCGCCTCTATGCACGGGTTGCCGGGGATGTCATAGAAGTCGGAGATTATACCCACTTCATTGTGATTGTGGTCGAAGAGTGTCCAGCCGATGAGCCCGGAAATGTCCGTACCGTCATCTTCCTCGCTGTCTTCATCATCCTGGACATATATCCATTTTCCTGCCGCCTCTTCAGCATCCGTCAGGCTGTCTATGCCTGTAAGACGTACCAGCGCCTTGCTGTTGCCGCGTTTTTCAATGGAATTGATATAAAAAGGAACCGGCAGTCCATCAAAATGGATGAACACCGGTTCCTCTGTGTCGATATCCTCCGGGCCGATACCGCGGAAACCTATTACAAGTTCCCCGTCAGTGCCGTTGGATTTCAGGATCTGGGCTATCTTCCGCAGATTATGTATGTCTGCGTCAGACATTATGCCTCGGCGCTTTCTGCTGCTGGAGCCTCAGTCTGGGCAGCCGCTTCCTCTGCTGCTGCGGCTTCCTGGGCAGCCTTTTCTGCTGCTGCGGCTTCTGCAGCGGCTCTTGCTGCTTCCTCTGCTTCAGCCTTCTTCTTGGCGATGGCTTCAGCCCTTTCCTGATTTATTTTTGCCTCGGCGGCCTCAGCAGCCTTTGCCTTGTCTGCCGCAACTTTTGCGAGCCCCTCTTTCTTGGCGTTTATCTTGGCGTCTCTCTGGGCTTTCCAGTCTGCAAACTTCTTGTCTGCCTCTTCCTGTGTGAGTGCTCCCTTTGCCACGCCTCCCTGCAGGTGCTTCCTGAGGAGTACTCCTTCGTAGGAAAGGATACGGCGGGCAACAAGAGACGGCTCAGCACCGACATTGAGCCATGCGAGGGCCCTGTCAGCCTTGAGAACGATTGTTGCCGGATCTGTGTTAGGGTTGTATGACCCGATCTGCTCGATGTAACGTCCGTCGCGAGGTGCGCGAGAATCTGCCACTACAATGTGGAAGAATGCGAAATTCTTCTTTCCGTGGCGCTGTAAACGAATTTTAACAGCCATTGTGAATCTGTTTTTTTGATTAATTGATTATACCTTGTCTTCCTTCACGAGGAAAACGGCGCAAATATAAGGAGAATTTCATATATTTGCAACGCACACCAGGCCATTTGTCTGACAGGTGGCCTTAAGAAGATTGTCATGGAGATGAAAAGATTTTTCCTGCCTGCTGTTGCAGGTATTGCCTTTGCCGTGTTTTCTGTATGCGCGTCTGCTGCCGGAGCATGCGGGGAAGACCCTGCCGATGACATTGTAGGCGTCTATTATGTTGCTCATGAGGATGAAGAAAGCCGTGTACGCATATTCCGCCAGAACGATGACACATATTCTGCGCAGGTGATGTGGATCAGGGACAGTCTGGACAGGGACGGGAATCTCCGTCTGGATGCCAAAAACCCGGACAGGGCTCTCAGGGATGTCCCGTGCAACAGGATTGTCATAATGACCGGGCTGAAATATGATTCTGAAAAGCGCAGATGGAACAGCGGGAAAATCTATGACCCTACACGGGGGATACGAGCCAATGTCGTGTGCGATTTTGCGTCTGACGGCAGGCTGCGTGTACGCGGTTCCCTGCTCGGCATTTCCCAGAGTGTCTGGTGGGACAAGGTGGAATGAGACGGATTGCCGCCCCGGAGCCGGAACTGATATGTTTTTTCAAAAAAAATTTGCAATTATATAAAATCGATGTATCTTTGCAGTCCCAAACCAAGAGCGGATGTGGTGAAATGGTAGACACGCCACTTTGAGGGGGTGGTGGGCGTAAGCCTGTGCGAGTTCGACTCTCGCCATCCGCACCATTTCTTTTACCGGTTTACCGGATTTCCTTTTTTACATTTCGAAGAATTCCCTGTAGTACGGGAGGTTTTCCTTTACTATGATGTCTATAGGCATGAGGTGGTGTATCGTTTCCTCCTCCTGGTTGTAGAGAAGCCGGCGTATGAGGGCCTTCAGTGCATTGAATCCCTGCAGTTCCGGTCTTTGGCAGAGTATTGCCGTGATGCTTCCGTCGCGTATCCCCTTGATGTTGTTGAGGGTCAGGTCGAACGATATGAGAGTGATGCCTTCGGCTCCGTTCCTTCTGAGGATGTCCGCAAGGATATACCCTCTTGAATTCATGACGGCCATCCCTTTGATTCCCGGATTGTCTTTCAGGAATTTCATCACTTTCTTTTCGCTTTCCTGTGGCTCCAGCACCGAGAACGAGGTCTCCTTTATCCGGTTTTCCATGCCGGTCTCCCGGAAATATTCTATGAAGCCCTTTCTCCTTGCAAGCGAGTTGTTCGACCGTTCATTGCCGATTCTCTGGGAACTCATTATGGCAAATTCGGCATCTTGCGGGGAGAGCGTCTGCAGCAGCCTGCCCAGAATCCTTCCGCAGGCATACTGGTCGGTGGAGTATGATGCTACAGGCGATGTCCCGTCAATCACTGCGTCTACAAATACGTACGGGACATTGTTCTGCTCGAGTTCTGCACACAGCCGCTGCGTCTCGGACCTGAATGTCGGGCCTATGATGACTGCGTCAGGCTTCTGTTCCATGATGCTTGCAAATGACGATCTGCAGGAATAGATGTCGAACTGGTTGTAGAAGAAGAACAGGCATTCGAGTTTGACGTCCGAATATTCGGTGATGGCGTGGTTTATTCCATCCTGTACAGCGCCCCAGTATTCCCCTTTTATTGCGGTCGGGATGGCGATGGCAATCCTGTATTCTTTTCTCAGGGAAACTGCGGATGTGTGGATGTTGTATCTGTAGCCGACTTCAGCGAGAACCTGTTCCACCGCACGCAGGCTCCGCTCAGAGACATTCCCCCTGTTGTGGAGCACCCTGTCCACTGTGCCTGCCGACACCCCGGCCATCATGGCTATGTCTTTTATCTTGATCTGCTTTGCCATACCCGTCTTTGTAATGAGTCCATATCTTGCACAAAGATTGTGCTTTTTATTTTAATTTCCAACTGTTATGTGTCGGCATTGCTGTGACGAACAGGCCGGAAAGCATTATTTTTAATGTTTTTTATTGCATTAAGAAAAATATTGGCTACTTTTGTGGACGTACACAGAAAACCGACATAAAATGAAGCAGAATCTTTTTGATATGTCAGGCAAGGTCATGGTGATGACCGGTGCCTGCGGCATTCTTGGGGGGACGATAGTCAGATATTTCGCATCGCAGGGAGTCAAGGTTGTTCTTCTTGATTTGGAGAGGGCAGCCGGGACGGGAGAAAAACTCGTGGAGGAAATCATTGCTGACGGAGGTGAGGCGTGTT
>JADILX010000075.1 GCA_017695025.1 Candidatus Cryptobacteroides excrementavium | reverse complement strand
GCCTGGGCCACATCCACAGCACAAGCAACAGTACATCCCACCATAGGGTTGTTGCCTATTCCGAGGAAGCCCATCATCTCAACATGGGCAGGAACTGATGAGGAACCTGCGAACTGTGCGTCACTGTGCATACGGCCCATGGTGTCGGTCATACCATAGGAGGCAGGACCTGCGGCCATGTTGTCCGGGTGAAGGGTACGGCCTGTACCGCCGCCGGATGCCACTGAGAAGTAAGGCTTGCCGGCAAGGACACGCTCTTTCTTGTATGTGCCGGCTACCGGATGCTGGAAACGTGTAGGGTTGGTAGAGTTTCCTGTGATGGATACATCTACACCCTCATGCCACATGATGGCAACGCCTTCGCGTACATCGTCGGCACCGTAGCATTTAACCTTTGCGCGAGGACCATTGCTGTAGGCTACTTCACGGACAACATTGAGTTTACCTGTGAAATAGTCGAACTGCGTCTGCACGTATGTAAAGCCGTTGATGCGGGAGATAATCTGCGCTGCGTCCTTGCCGAGACCGTTGAGGATGCAGCGGAGCGGCTCCTTGCGCACCTTGTCAGCCTTTGCGGCAATCTTGATGGCGCCCTCTGCGGCAGCGAAAGACTCGTGGCCGGCGAGGAAGGCGAAACATTTTGTCTCTTCGCGGAGAAGACGGGCAGCGAGGTTTCCGTGGCCGAGTCCGACTTTGCGGTCATCAGCGACAGACCCGGGGATACAGAATGACTGGAGACCGATCCCGATGGCCTCTGCAGCATCAGCGGCAGTCTTGCAACCTTTCTTGAGGGCAATGGCGCAACCTACTACATATGCCCACTTGGCATTCTCGAAGCAGATAGGCTGAGTCTCCTCGCATGTCTTGTAAGGATCGAGACCATACTGGTCGCAGATGGCATTTGCCTCTTCGATGTCCTTGATACCGTTTTCGTTGAGAGCGGCAAGAATCTGTTTGATACGGCGGTCCTGGCTCTCGAATTTGACTTCTCTTATCATAATAGTCTTCCTCCTTATTCTTTACGTGGGTCAATGTATTTAACTGCACCGGCCTCTTTGGTGAAACGGCCATAAGTGCCTGTCACCTGCTTGAGAGCCTCGTTGGCATCTGTGCCTTTTTTCACGAGATCCATGAATTTGCCGAGGTGGACGAACTCGTATCCGCAGATTTCGTCGTTCTCGTCAAGAGCAACTGTCTTGATATATCCCTCAGCCATCTCAAGATAGCGCGGGCCCTTTGCGAGTGTACCGTAGAGAGTTCCTACCTGGCTGCGGAGACCCTTGCCAAGATCCTCGAGGCCTGCGCCTATCATAAGGCCGCCCTCAGAGAATGCAGACTGTGTACGTCCGTAGACAATCTGGAGGAAAAGTTCACGCATTGCAGTGTTGATTGCATCGCATACGAGGTCTGTATTGAGGGCCTCAAGGATTGTCTTTCCCGGAAGAATTTCAGAAGCCATAGCGGCAGAGTGGGTCATGCCGGAACATCCGATAGTCTCGACAAGAGCCTCCTGGATGACACCGTTCTTGACATTGAGGGTCAATTTGCAGGCACCCTGCTGAGGAGCACACCAGCCGATGCCATGTGTAAGTCCTGAAATGTCAGTGATTTCTTTTGCCTTTACCCATTTTCCCTCCTCTGGAATAGGAGCCGGACCATGGTTAGGTCCTTTTTTGACGCAACACATCTGTTGCACTTCGTGAGAATAAACCATAACCTGTTAAATAAATTTTGTTCCATTTAATATCCTTTCAGGCAGAAAGCAATAACACCTGTACCCGGCTGGATATCCGGTTGCAAAGATAAAAATTTTTAACTTCCGAACAATGATGGTACAAAGGAAAAACTCAAGCAATCTGTTTTACGGCCGTCCGGAATGATGAAAAGAAATGTAATAAAAATTTAACATTTTCACAAATCACTACATAACAAATAGTTACATCCACACAAGCGACACACCGGGCAATTTTGCAAGAAAAATATTACAGGAAGATTTGGAGAATAAGAAAAAAGCCGATATCTTTGCAATCGGTTATTAGTTTTAGTGTTATTAATTATGTGGTTAGTATGAGGGGTCCCCACGTGAGTGGCGACAACCTCTTTTTTTATACCCTATACCCTGCCACCCCTATTCAAGCCAATCCTGATGCAGGCAAGTATATCTGAAGCATTCATTGATTCCTGGCCATTTTCCTCCGCCGCCCTGTCACCGGCACATCCATGATACCATACACCGAGCAAGGCTGCCTGCAACGGGCTGTATCCTCTTGCCGCAAGCCCGGCAATCAGACCGGTCAGGACATCCCCGCTTCCTCCTTTGGCCATACCAGGATTGCCTGTCATATTGAAATAGCATCTGCCGTCTGGGGCACATGTCATCGTATGTGCGCCCTTTACGACTATCACCGAATCAAGTTTCTTGCTGAGACAGCAGACGGCACGCATCTTCTGCATATCATTCTTCCACGGATAACAGCCAGGCAATGCCGACACGACCAGTCTCGCAAGTTCACCCTCATGAGGAGTCAGGACAGCCCCGGGAGGAATCATAGGCAAGAGTTCCGGATGGGACGCAATGATATTGAGTGCATCTGCATCGAGCACAATCGTCCTACCGCATGCCACGCCAGCATCACTCTCTGCAGCATGATTCATACTCTGGAGCAGAGACTTGAGTGCAGCTGAAGTCTCCTGCCTCTGGCCGAGCCCAGGCCCGGCAGCATATGCCGAATACTTCGACATGTCATCAGGAAGAGAAGAAAATGCAGGCCCATGACACCCTGACACGATGGCTGAAGGCTGAGCAACATGCATCACAGTCCGCTCCTGCCACGGGATATGGGCAGTAACAAGACCGCACCCCGACTTCAATGCAGCACCTGTACAGAGGACAGCCGCCCCCATCATTCCTGAAGATCCGGCTATGACCAGGACGTGCCCGTAGGTCCCTTTATGGGCAAACTCATCTCTCGGCATCAGCATCTGCCTGATCATATCGGCATCGACAGCCATGTACGGTGTGTCTGAAGCCATGATAAAATCCTTGTCAAGGCCTATATGCACCACCTCTGTCCTGCCTGCGCACTTTCCCGTCCGGGGCAACAGCATGGAAAGTTTCGGGAACTCTATTGTAAAAGTGACATCAGCCAGGACAGTACTGCCCTCTTGACCGGCTCCTGTCATACGGCATGCACTGTCATGGAAATCCTCCGGCTCAGTCGGCATACCTGACGGCATGTCTATGGAAAATACCCTATGGCACTTTCCCGAGACAGAATTGATGAATGCTATTGCACTCCTGACAGGCTCCCTGACATCACCGTTAACTCCTGTCCCGAGAAGGGCATCTATGATGATGACATCATCACCGAAAAGACATGGCGGCAGGTCTTTACCGTCGCTGCCGAACCCGTATACGGCCACCCCTGACGGCAGTCTGTCATAATTTGCCCTGCAGTCCGCAGACAACTGCCCGTCATAGCCGACAGTCACGACGGACACTTTGCCTCGCACATGACTGCGGGTACACAGAAGCCTCGCGATGGCAAGACCGTCACCCCCGTTGTTGCCTCTGCCTGCAAAGACTACATAATCAACGTATCTTCCAGACGATGCATGCCTGCATTCATATTCCGGCACCGCCACAATCCTGTCAGTGAGAGCAACAGCAGCCCTTTCCATCAGGTCAAGGCTCAGCACCGGCCCGTTTTCAATGGTGCGGAGGTCGGCCTCCTTTATTTCTCTTCCTGTCAATATTTTCATGTATGCAAACCTACACAAAAAATGAGACAACCTGTCATTTTCTCTGCAAAAATTCATTTGCTCCGCTCATGGCTTCTTTATATATTTGCCGCCTGTTTTTAAAATAGGCCATGGAAACAGACAACGTAAATACAGATAACTGGAAAGGGATTAAGGCATGGATACCCGTCATCGGACTGACATTCTCTGCCTTCATCTTCAATACTTCTGAATTCATCCCTATCGGCCTTCTCTCTGACATTGCCACCGACTTCAGAATCACAGAATCACATGCCGGGCTGCTCATCACTGTATATGCGTGGGTTGTTGCGATAGCCTCCCTTCCGCTCATGCTGATATTTGCAAAGACGGAAAACAGGAAACTGATGCTGTCCATAACTGCGGTATTTGCCATCAGCCACATATTGTCCGGATTTTCAAAAGATTTCTACATGCTCATGATCTCCAGGCTCGGAGTGGCATGCGCCCATGCCATTTTCTGGTCTGTCGTGACACCGTATGCTGTAAGGATTGCGCCTGAAGGCAAGGGACAGACAGCCCTGGGCATCATCGTATGCGGCTCATCCATAGCAATGATTGCCGGACTGCCACTTGGACGTACGATAGGCCTGTATATGGGATGGAGGACAACTTTCCTGATAATAGCCGGACTTGCAGCCGTCATACTTGCAATCCTTGCGGCGGTATTGCCCAAGACTCCTGGCGACGGTTCCATATCCCTGAGAAAACTGCCTGCCCTGATAAAGTCCCCTGCCCTGCTGAGCATATACCTTGTCACTGTCATCGCCATTACCGGACATTTCACAGCATACAGTTACATCGAGCCATTCCTTGGCAGAGAGGCAGGATTGGGAAGTACAGACATCACCCTGGTTCTTACGGGATTCGGGATAGTCGGACTGATTGCGAGCGGCATTTTCTCAAAATGCTATTCACGGCACCGCAAGGGATTCATAAGTTTTGCAGTAGCAGGCATCTGCATCTCACTTTTCCTGCTCAGGGCGGCGTCAATAGTTCCTGCGGCAACTGTCATTCTGTGCGCATTCTGGGCATTCGCCATCAATTTCTACAACCTGTCATTTCAGGCTGAAATCATCCAGAATGCCCCCAAAGGCACAGCAGTAGCCATGTCTATATACTCAGGAATCTACAATGTGGGTATCGGAGGAGGTGCTCTTGCAGGAGGCTATGTATGCTCCGGCCTGTCCATCCAGTATATCGGCTATGCCGGTGGTGCCGTAGCCCTAATTGCCGCGATAATATGTTTCAGAAAACTCCTCCCGTCAATCACGGAGAATTAAAATACTGCTGACAATGGCTGACAATTATCTGGAAAAGAAATACGAGGAATATCTTGCAAGGAAGGCTGCCGCAGAAAAGGCCAGAAGACTCGCATGGAAAAAGCGCATGGACGCATACAGGAAAAAACTTGCAGATGAATCATCCGGCAATCAGGCCGGCGCCGGTACAGGCCAGACGATGAGCCGCACAGACCGGCCCAATGCCTGCACAACCAAGGCCGGCCCGGTAATATCCGGCCCCACATCCCAGGAGGAGATGACTGCCAAGACAAAATAAACATCCATCATGGAAATCACACACCTCAAAGACAAATGCCGCTTCACCATCACTGAAGATGGACACGAAGCATATGTATCATACAGGATTGAAGACGGGGCTCTCGACATAAGACATACCATTGTCCCTGATGCAATCGGAGGCCGCGGCATAGCCTCTGCGCTTGTCAAAGCAGCATACGACCATGCATTATCAGAAGGACTGAGATGCACGGCAACATGCAGATATGCTGCCGTATGGCTCGAAAGGCATCCGGAATACAATGGTACCGTAAGCGACGACTGGTGTGCGGACGGCAGTTGTGCGCTTTAAATCGTGTGGAGCGGAAGGTCTACCGGTCATTCCTCCACATATGAGTAAATGACCTTGCCGGCGGTACGGTCCGGAGCATCAGGATTATATGAAAAGAGCAACTTCAATGCCGCTTCCTTACAGGCGTACAGGACATCTTCATCCCTGACAGTCGTCCCGTCATTAATAATCGCCCTCACCACTATACCAAGCTGATTGACTATGATGTCAATGACGACCAGTTCGTCCTTCGGGAACGATACGTCCGGGAATTCGGGGTCCAGCATCATATAATGGTCTTCCACCCTCACTTTCACATCCGGACGGAAAGATGGCAGTCCGGTCTGCCTGACATCAGACCGGGTCTCTACGCCAAGTCCGTTGAATATTTTCTGTACAGCACTTCTGGTGGCCACGGCAAACGGATCTTCAACAGGGGCTGGTTCATCTACAGGCACAACAGGAGCAGGCGCATCTGCATACACAATCGGAATAGACTTTTTTGCGGACACAACCGGTGCTGGCTTATCTGCGGACACAGCCGGGGATGAAACACTCTGCTGCTGCGAACCATCATCAAGCCGGTCTATGACGTCCTGCTCAATGGCGGCGACTGCCGTCGAAAGGCTCTCTACCTCATTCCATATCCTGTAAGAACAATAAATTGAGAATGCTGACAATACACACAAAATAACAATGAGCACATTGCTGAAATGGCCTCTGTTTTCTTCCATGGCGAACAAGTTTTCCGCTAATTTACACATATTTCAGATACAGCACACATATCTGCCGGCAAAAATCGGAGCGCACAGCAAATACATTTGCCTTGTTCCCGGCTTCTGAGTATCTTTGGCGAAAGACTAATAATGCTTCAGCAATGGAAAACAGACTTGAAAGAATAGTGGATTTCTGCCGTCTGATCGACAGGGAGAAGTTCATTACAAGAAGGACATATCTGACTGACGGGAAACGGCTTGAAAATGATGCCGAACACGCATGGCACCTTGCAATGATGGTTCTTCTGCTCCACGAGTATTCCAATACGAAGATTGACGTACTGAAAACGACAGGAATGGTACTTATCCACGACCTCGTGGAAATCTATGCCGGGGATACGTTTGCATACGACCCGGAAGGGCTGAAGACACAGAAAGAGCGTGAAGCCAGGGCGGCAGACAGACTTTTTTCCTCCCTGCCGGAGGATATGGGATCCAGATTCAGAGGGCTGTGGGATGAATTTGAGGAATGGGTGACACCGGAAGCATGCTTTGCGCACACCCTTGACAACTTCCAGCCCTTGATGCTTCAGGCTGCGAGTGACGGCCGTGCCTGGAAAGAGGGGAAACGCAAGTTAAGTGAAGTGATGCACCGCAATGCCAGGACTGCAGAAGGCTCTGAAGTCCTGTGGCAATACGCTGAGGACAATTTCATCAGGCCCCAGGTAATGAAAGGCCATCTGGAAGATGATATGAAAGGCGAGGCCTGACGCTTACCCTGCCGGCATGGACAGCCATACCGGCAGACTGAGCCTTAAATCGGGAACCAGATGAATACGGCCGCATCCCACAATGCATGCGAGACGATGACAGCAGGAAAGCGCTGCGGGAAAAAACGGTATATAAGACCCCAGACAGCCCCTGCAACAAAAGCCGCCATCACGAGCATAAAATTGCAGGAAGCGGCATGCACAAGGGCATAAATTATCGTGGAAACAACAAATGCCATATCAGGGCCAATCTTGTCTGAAAATGTCTTCTGTACATATCCTCTCCAGAAAATCTCCTCGGCAGGGCCTATCAGAAACAGCATCAGGACAGTCAGCAGCCATGGAGATTCACCGGCCTTTATCCCATAGATAGCATCGACCTGAGGACGGGCAAAATCAAACAGCCATGCGGCCACCTTGTCCCCGGTCCAGAAGATTCCCCACAACACTGCGGCTATGCCTGCCCCGAGCAGAAAATCCATCGGCGACCACTTGATCCTTTCCCACCACCCTGGACAGAATAATGCCGAAAGAGATGCCAGGACAACGGCAGAGCCGGTCATCATCCACCAGAAAGGCACATAAGGTGCTGTCAGAGGGGAAAACATTACAGCCCACAGGAGGGCAGCAAGCAATATGGCAAATATCAGTTTTTTCATTGCAGCCGGTATTCCGCACCTGCATCAGCCGACCAGGCCAGCAAGCACAAATGACACTGTAAGTACAAGGCTGAAAAACAATTGCAGTCTGGCTGTAGCCTCATCAAGACTTGCAATGGACGCGGAACCGCCCTTGAAATAGCCTGCTGCAATACGGACATTCAATACAGCCGGGATAAATGCGAGCCATGCCATCAGCGACCAGAGAGGAAGGACACCGGCCATGGCACATCCTGTCAGCCACAGATACGGGAAAATCACTTCAAAACAATACAGCCATATCGATGCCTTTCCGCCGATTTTCATGGCAAGGGTGCTGATATTGGCCCTGTTGTCAGTACTGATATCTCTGGTGTTGTTACAATGCAGGATGGCCACCGTAATAAGACCGACAGGAACAGCAAAATAAAGAACCTGCCAGTCTATCTGGAGAGTGCAGGCGTAGACTGTACCGAGTGTGGGCAGAAAGGCATAGGCCATGAAAATCACGGCATCTCCTAATGCCCTGTATTTCAGAAACGGATACAGGACGGAACAGGCCACCCCTCCAAGTCCTATATACAACAGCGGCATCCCGGTACGCAGCCACAGGATGACACCTGCAGCAGACGCTATGAACAGAAGGACAGCCGACAGCCTGAATATTTCCTTTGGGGAGAACATCCCTGTCGTCAGTGTCCTGACTCCGAATGTATCCTCGGCATCAACATGGCGTCTGTAGTCAAAATAGTCGCTCCAGGTGTTCCCCGCAGCATGGAAAATTACAATATTGACCAACGCCCAGACACCGTTCAGCCAATTGACATCATCGTACATGGCAAACACATATCCGAGCGACACTGTCACGGGCATGGCAGACGCCGGAAAAGACCACGGGCGCACCGCAATCATCCAGTCTTTAAACGAATGCTTCATTATCCTTTGAGAAATGTATATTTTTCAACAGAATACAATGGGACAAAAGGGATGATAACCGGAGTGTGGGCAACATAGTCCTGATATTCAGGACTGGACCCATAGCGCCCGTTCTGGCGGATCTCAAGCCGCCTGGCTCCCCCGAACATTATATATACTATACACAGATAACCTGCCGCAGATACTGCCCATTGCCATCCGGACAATGTGCCGATACCTGAAACCAGACATCCTGTCCAGAATAGAATCTCCGAAAAATAGTTCGGACAACGCACAATCCTGTACAGTCCGGTATCACAGAACCTGTCCGGACGTAATTTCTTTGCTGCAGACTTCTGATGGTCGGCAACAGACTCGAGCACAAGTGCGACAAACATTATTGCAGCCCCTAAGCAGGCCCACCCGTCAGAAGCCTCCGGACCAGTACCATTGGCCAGCCTGTACAGAACAGGTGATATCTGACATACATACAGCACAACAACAGACAGCCATATCGCCAGTTTCGCACCCGGGCCAAGTTTCACGGAAGTCTTTGTCAGCGATGGAAGTTCCTTTCTGTATGATTCGCTCTTGAGTTCACGGTGCAGGAGAAAGCCTCCCAACCGGCATCCATATGCAAGAAGAAGGGCACATAATATTGCCGTCGGCACGGTCACAGTGTTCCAGTATACGCCCAGCATGGACAACGCCATTGCCGCGATGGAAAATCCATAGCCGAGAGATATAAAATAGACAAACTTTATCCATCCGAGGGCACTCACTGCAAGGGATACAACAGCAAACACCCATATATTTTCCGGAAATATCATACAAACGTCTTTTTAGATACAAAACCTGATACGGGGCACAAAGGTACAAATTTTCAATAGATATACTCCACACCCGATTTCTTGAAGCGGAGAATCCTCGTGTCTTTCGGCCCTTCGCTTCATTAGAAAAAGCAGACATCATGGTTAAAATACTGCACATGCAATTTGCCTGAAACATGTAACATTTTCGTCACACAAGACAACATTTTTTTAACACAAACTACATTTTCCTTAAAATTCCACACAATACCTTTGCCGCAAAAATAGAAGACACACATGTACTTAAGATCAATGTTGTCAGCAGTATTGGTATTGGCGGGGCTGACAGCCTATGCAGAAACGTCCGGAAGACCGGAGACAGATAAAACTACAGGAACTACGGAAACGGCCGGGGGAGAAGCAAGGCCGTCAACAGGGATAAGAGGCAGGATTCTGGATGCCTCTACAGGAGAAGAAATCATCGGGGCAGCAATAATCTTGAAAGGACACCCCGAAAAATGGGCCGTTTCCGGCCTTGACGGAAGTTTTTCCATGCAATTTGAGTCGGCAGAGGAAAACACTCTGCTCTGCTCGATAATAGGCTACAAGGAGACAGAGGTAAGATGCACCCCATCTCCGGAGACAATCATCATCAGTCTCCATCCGGAAAATATCATGCTCGACGGGGCGACAGTGTCTGCAGAAAACCACGGGAAAACCGAAGCCGGGGCAAGGGGCATTGAACGCGCATCTCTCAATGTTGTCAATGTCATGAGTGCAAAGGCGATGGAACTCTCGCCTGATGTCACTGTAGCAAATGTCATAAAAAGAATGTCCGGAGTGACGGTTGAGCGCAACAGCAGCGGTGAGGGCCGCTATGCGATTCTCCGGGGAATGGACAAGAGATACAACTACACCCTCGTAAACGGTGTCAAGATTCCGAGTCCGGACAACAAGAACAGGTTCGTCCCCTTGGATATCTTCCCGTCTGAAATGCTCGACAGACTTGAAGTGACCAAATCCCTGACAGCCGATATGGAGGGGGACGGCATCGGAGGCGCTGTCAATCTTGTCATGAAGGACGCTCCGGAAAAAATGGAGTTAAACGCCAATTTTTCAACAGGATACAGTGCGCTATTCTTTGACCGTGATTTCGCTTCATTCAACCATAGGGACATCCGGAAGCAATCACCGTTCGAAGCAAAAGGGATGCCTGCCGACAACTATGCTGTGACTGCAGACGATTTTTCAATGGACAACCTCAGGATGAACTCCGCTGCCCCAAGGCCGGACATTCTCGGGGGTCTTTCATACGGTGACAGATTTTTCGGGGGACGCCTCGGACTTATGGCTGCAATAAGTTACCAGAGTCTGATGCGAGGAAAGGACTCCGACCTGTACTATCTGTCCGGTTCCTCTTCCAAGGGTACAGAGTACAGGGAGTATTCCGAAGATCAGGAGCGTTTCGGAGCACATCTGAAACTCGACTACAGGGCAGCGGAACGCCATAAGTTCATGCTCTATGCGGGATATATGGATATGAGCGAGAGTGAAGTGCGCGATGCCCGCAATTCCCAGGACTGGATGGTCAAGATGCAGTATAACAGACAGTCGATTTTCAATACGACCCTCAAGGGAGAACATTCTTTCCTTAAAGGCGGAAGGCTGAAACTGGACTGGACAGGAGTATTTTCCTACGCGAAGAACATGACTCCTGATGAAGTCAGAGTCAACATGAACGGCTACAATCTGGCTATAGATGATGCTGCGTCCAGAAGGTGGGAACATAATTCGGACAGGGATTTCGCCGGATATGCCAATATCTCGTATCAGTTCGATTTCGGCAGGGAACACAGCCTTTTGATGAAAGCAGGAGGAATGTACCGGGACAAGTTCAGAGACAGTTTCTTCAATGAATGGAGTTTTCATTCCGCGACTCCGGACACTGACCAGACATACGGCGACTCCTGGAGCAATTTCGACCAGATTCTTCTTGAGCCGGCCCATAAGGGCTACGGAAACATTAGCGACCCGCTGAACTATGACGCTACCGAGAAAATTGCCGCAGGCTATCTGATGGGTAAATATTCTTACGGAAAATTCGATGTCACTGCAGGAGTAAGGGCGGAAAACACCAGACAGGGATACCTGCTCGACTACCCGCTGGAAAATGCCAATCCACAAGGAGAGCAGAATTACACCGATATCCTCCCGAGCGTGCATTTCAAATACAATATACACAAAAATGCCAACCTGAGGCTTTCCTACGGGCGCTCAATCAACCGTCCTGGCTTCTTCGAGATAGTCCCGTACACAATTCTCAACGAGGATTATGATGAAAAGGGGAACCCGGATCTGAAGCACACTGTCGCTGACAATATCGATCTGCGGTACGAGTTCTTCCCGAAATCTTCAGAACAGTTCATGGTCGGTCTTTTCTGGAAAAATCTGAAGAATCCTATCGAATACGGTCTTCTCACCCTCGGAGCCGACACATATCTACAGCCTATGAATTTCGGAGATGCCATGAACTACGGGGTGGAAGTGGATGTGATGAAGTATTTCAACTGGTTCGGTATCAAGGCAAACTATACATACACCCATTCTTCAATCACTACCGATAAAACCATAAGAGGCGAAGACATGGAAGTCTACGTGGTAAAGCAGACACGTCCTCTGTACGGACAGGCGGCGCACGTAGCCAATCTGTCTTTTCTCTTCAATTTCCCTAAAATCGGACTTGAGGCCCAGGTTTCAGGCTCATATACCGGAAAAAGACTGAGCGAAGTGTCAAGATGGTTCAACAACGACATCTGGGAGGCAGGCTTTGTGGCCCTGGATGCATCCATAGAAAAATCTTTCAAGGTGGGCATATCCATATATGCCAAGGCTACCAATCTTCTCAATACTCCGCTTCTGAGATTCATTACACCGAGCCAGCTTACAGACGGACTGAGTCTTGAAAGATATCATGGAAGCGTAATCGAACGTAGGGAATGGAACGGTCAGACTGTCATGGTCGGCATCAGATACAGATTCAGAGCAAAATAATTTGAATATATCAAATCAACCAATTTTTACAATCATGAAGACAAGAATTTTCTTAATGCTGGCAACTGCCTGTACACTGGCATTCTCAGCCTGTGAAAAAAACAATGACGGACCTGAATCCGGCGAAACTCTTTTCATGGATGTCGAAGGCACCATAGAAGAAGGTGAAGTCCTGAATGTGGAAGGGAAACATCTCCGTGTCCCTGAAGGCAAGACACTTACCGTCAAGGCCGGGGCACAGATAATCTTCAGCACCGATGGCATAGGGACGAACCATGCTCCGATCGAATTCACCGTGGACGGAAACCTCTACTGTCTCGGCACTGAAGAAAATCCTGTAATGCTTACTGTCGCCGAAGATCTCAGGACATATGAAAACACCTTTGCCGCCCTGTGGGGAGGTATCGTTGCAGGAAAAACCTGTGAGGAAATGATAATCGACCATACTGTCATCGAATACACGGGAGGTCCTGTAATAGCCGGCTCGCCAGCTGCCAACAACGGCTATTACGTAGCCGGGGATGATGATTATCCGCAGATTACCACCAACAATCCTAAGGGAAAGTACATCATCACGAACAGCATCATACGTAACGGGCTCTCAGACGGCATTTACATGCAGGGCGGAGAAGCCATCATTGCCGACAATATATTCAGCGCAACCGGCCAACTCGGAGGAGAGGCAGTCAATATCAAGTCGGGCTGCAAAGTGGACGTGGCTCGCAACATCATGTTCTCTCCTAATACGAACGGTCTCAAACTCTCCAGTTCTGACCAGAGCCCGGAAAGATATCAGGCACAGATATGTGCGTACAACAATACCATCATCGGCTCAGGCTGGAGAAGAGAAGATGAAAAGGGCGGCGGAATATATGTCGAAGAGGGTGCCCGTGTAAGCGTATTCAACAATCTTCTGGTAAACTGCAAATTCCTGGCTATGACCCCGGAATGGAGCAACGGCGGTGAGGACTGCTATGACAGGGATAATTCTTTCATAGACTACAACTACTACGCATCCGGAACTGTAGAAAGTTCTAACGTACACGTGGGCGAATATGAGGATGACGGAGAAATCTTTGAATTTTCAGGTGCGAGATATCCTTATGAGGGATATGCATATAACCACGCCGAGTACGATGCTAAGAAGGTTGACAGAAACAGTGTCATAGCAAAGAATGCTGTGCAAGCCGAAGAATTTGACCCTGACTTTGAAGGATATGATATCAATGTAGATCCGGCTTTATACAGATGGGATGACAACTGGGACTTCCACCTCAAATCAGGTTCTCCGGCCCTTGACGGATATACCGGGAGCGACCATACGCCGTTCTGGTCAGAGACAGGCCTTACGGTAAACGGCACTACATACAAGTCGCCTGCGGTGGCAACTCAGTACGGGGCTTTCGGTACAAGATAACATCCGGCAAACCGGCTATTAAGACTATATTTACACTATAGACAGAAATTTATGAGAACGAAACTCATCATCCTGATTGCTGCAGCAGTTGCAGCCGTCTCATGTACCAACTCCAATGTCCAGTCTGATCTGGCCGCGGAATGGAGAAGCATCGAGAAACCGCTTAACTTCTATATCGCTAACGACCTTGGACGCAACGGATACTATGACCAGAAGCCGATTGCCGAGGCCATGGGAAAGATGGCCGAGACCATCGACATCGAATTTGTAGTAGCGGCAGGTGATGTACACCATTTTGAAGGCGTACAAAGCATTTCCGATCCACTCTGGATGACAAACTATGAACTCATATACTCGCATCCGGACCTGATGATGCCATGGTATCCTATATGCGGGAATCACGAATACAGAAGCAACACTGATGCCATAGTCGAATATAGTAATGTCAGTGCACGCTGGAAGATGCCGGCAAAATACTATACTTTTGTCAAGGAAGAAGACAGTGTGACTGTCCGTATTGTAATGGTAGACACTACACCGATAATAGACAAGTACAGGGAAGAAACGGATAAATATGCTGATGCATCCAAATCTGACTGGAAGGTACAGATGGCATGGCTCGACAAAGTGCTGTCTGAAGCCGATGAAGACTGGGTTCTCGTTGTGGGACACCATCCGGTATATGCCTATACCGACAAGAGCGAAAGTGAACGTGAGGATCTGCAGCAGAGGCTAAATCCTGTCATCATGAAATATGGGAATGTAGACATGTATATCTGCGGACATATCCACACCTTCCAGCACATCCGCAAGGATGGCTGCGACATTGACTATATAGTGAACACGTCAGGTTCATTAAGCCGCGACGATGTACAGAAGATTGACGGGACAGTTTTCTGCAGCAACAAGTCCGGATGGTCACTCGTAACAGCAGATGAACACAAATTGGATCTCTACATGCTGGACAGGGAAGGCAAGATACTCCATACAATATCAAGGACGAGATAAAACCGGACTTCTGTCAAATCAGATGAGGGGTGGCTCAAAGCGAGCCGCCCCTCATCCGTTTTACCACGGCATCATGTCAATGCATCATATTGGCAGGCATGTATGTTACATCGCCCGGCGGCAACCATTATAACACATGTCTGCAACCAATTTACTGCCTGGAGGATTACTTATATGATAAAAAATAAGCCGTAAAAGACATATTCTTACTATATTTGTAAAATATAACCGACAATCTGAACTGACAATGGAATATAAGATAGGTAAAGAGGCGCATTGCGCTGTCATCGGATATGGAAGTTGGGCTACGGCCATTGCCGGGCTCCTGTCAAGAAACGAGTCTGACGTCTGGTGGTATATACGCAACCCGGAAGTGCTTGAGGGAGTCATAAGCGACGGAAGGAATCCCAAATATGTCAGTGACTTTGAATTCGACCTCGACAGGATACATCCTTCCGCTGACATCAATGAAGTTGTCAGGAATGCAGGAATAATCATAATGGCTGCGCCGTCAGCATATCTCAAGGATTTTCTCGAACCTCTGACAGAACCCCTCAACGACAAGTTCATAGTGTCGGCAATAAAAGGAATCATCCCTGGGGAATACCAGACTGTGGCCGAATATCTTAAAGACAGGTACAACCTCTCTTTCCGCCAGATAGGCATAATCGGAGGCCCTTCGCATGCAGAAGAAGTGTCCAAGGGAAGACTCTCCTACCTCACTGTGGTATGCACTGACGAGGACAATGCCCATCTCATCGGTGAAAAACTTTCCAACCAGACGGTACGGCTCAGTTACTCGGCGGACATCTATGGAGTAGAATACGCGTCAATCCTGAAAAACATATATGCGATAGCGGTAGGTATAGCAGTAGGACTCGGATACGGGGACAATTTCCTCGCCGTACTCATATCCGACTGCGCTGATGAAATGACAAGATTTCTTGAAGAGAGTTATCCTGACGACAGAAACACATTCGCACCTGCCTATCTTGGAGACCTGCTCGTGACATGCTATTCCATTTACAGCCGCAACAGGCGCCTCGGCCTGCTCATAGGAAGAGGCTGCACGGTAAAGAGCGCCCTTAACGAGATGACAATGATTGCAGAGGGATATTTTGCCGCAGACTGCATCAGGCACATCAATTTCAAGCATAAGATAGACATGCCTATTGCCGACACTGTCT
The DNA here is from genome assembly GCA_017695025.1 of Candidatus Cryptobacteroides excrementavium. Taxonomy (GTDB): domain Bacteria; phylum Bacteroidota; class Bacteroidia; order Bacteroidales; family UBA932; genus Cryptobacteroides; species Cryptobacteroides excrementavium. The sequence goes on along the minus strand of JADILX010000075.1, from coordinate 11,015 downwards.
ATGACATACTTTACAACAAGGCCCCGGCCCGCCGCCGCATGAAAGAACTCACTGCCAGACTCTGAATCCCCGGACACAGGTTCATTCTATGATGCCGGCAGAATAAAGAAGGCCCATGAAAGGCGTCTGCTGTCTTTTTATATATGGCTTTACTTTTCCGGTATTGATGTCATCAAGGAGCCGTATATTGTCATAGGCATTGATGAAGTCCTTTCCTGTCAGATACTCCCCTTCTACGGAGCGTTTCGTACCGGGCTGCCCGCCCTTCAGGAAAATGCAACTGCCGACAAATACGGCCGAATAAGGAATCTCCGTAACGGAACTGAATGTCCCGTTGGCCTTGACATATTCTACAATCTTTTCCCAGACTTTGGCTCCATCCAGATCCTGGAATTCTTGTCTGATTTTCATTTTCCGATATGTTGTTAACCCAAAGTTATTGAAAATATTTTACAAAATTATTATATTGGCAGGAATAATATTCAAAAGACCATTATATGGACAATCCGGCTGTAACGATAGATGTGAGGTCTGAAATAGGCAGGCTGAATGCGGTCCTGCTGCATTCTCCAGGGGCAGAAGTAGAAAACATGACTCCAAGGAATGTCCAAAGGGCGTTATATAGCGACATCCTCAACCTTTCCATCGCCCAGGAAGAGTATTCCCAACTGCATAATGTCCTTGCAAAGGTCGCACGGATTTACGAAGTCCGCACACTCCTGAAGAAAGTCCTTGACAGCGAAAAGGACAGGGCGGAACTGCTGCAGCGGATTTGCGTAGGAGAAAATGCGACACAGTATTACGAACAACTGCTGGAGATGCCGTCCTTCCGCCTCGCAAGCATACTGATTGAAGGGCTTCCGGCAGAAATCAACACTCTGACATCTTATCTCGGCAACGAGTACTATGCCCTGTACCCTCTGTACAACTTCTATTTTACAAGAGACTCGGCTGTGACCATAGGCAACAGCGTACTCGTATGCAGGATGGCCAACAGGGTCAGAATGCGTGAATCCATCATAATGGAGGCCATCTACAGGTGCAGCGGATTGTTCTCATGCGGCATAACAGACGCAAATGATTTCCATCCTGCCGGCTCACCTGTCACAATGGAAGGCGGGGACATACTGGTACTCCGGGACGACATACTTCTTGTCGGCAACGGCTCAAGGACGTCTTCACAGGGCATTGACTTCATGATAGACAGGTTCAGGAAGTCACATCCGGAAGGGACGTTCCATGTGATTGTCCAGCAACTTCCTCATTCCCCGGAATCATTTATCCACCTTGACATGGTATTTACAATGCTGGACAGGGATTCATGCATGATTTTCGAGCCGCTCATCCTCAACGACACACAATACCAGACGGTAGACATCACAATATCAGACGGAAAGGTAAGGGCGATAAGACCTGTACAGAATATCCTGAGGGCGCTGAAGAAACTCGGGATGGACCTGAAGCCTGTGATATGCGGAGGAAGCGACGAGTGGGACCAGGAAAGGGAACAGTGGCACAGCGGGGCAAATTCATTCTGCATTGCCCCGGGCCAGATACTCACATATGCCCGTAATGTCCATACACTTGAAGAACTTGACAGGAATGGATTCAACATCATATCCGCATCGGATGTGATTTCCGGGAAAGAGGCAATCGAGGGGAAGTGTGCCGTGACCATTGCCGGTTCGGAACTCCCGCGTGGCGGTGGCGGGGCCAGATGCATGACGATGCCGCTTTCAAGAAAGGCAGTGGACTGGTGACAGCCACTGCCTTTCCTGTGGGGAAAGTCCGCTGATAAATCAGAAGTAACGGTTCATTTCCTCGAGTACGTAATGCCTTGTAGCAGAAAAAGTGATGCCTTTTTCTTCAAGCCACTTGTTGATCTTGACGATAGCCCTGGCATAGGCATTATGTACCTCGTCCTTCCCTTCGTCAGCTTTGAGCATAGTGTAAAGAATCTCCGCAAACCGGTTGAGATCATCATTGTCAAAGTGGAACTTTGACACAAGGGTACTGATGAAATCGTCCTTGGACAGGATTGAATCGATGTCAAGGCCCAGTTTCCCGCTCATCTCTGTCTTCACATAATCATGGATCTCTGCAGAGGCCGCCTTTCCTGAGAGTTGGGAGAGTCTCTTTAGGACAGATTCGACTGCGGCCCTGGTCTTGCTGACCTCTTTGGTAATGTAGTCATCCATCATGGCACAAAGATAATTAAGGGTTAAGTATAAGTTCAACTGCAGAAATATCATTGACAGTCCTGCATGAACCAAATTTAATCATAATCCGTTATTCTGCCAAATATAATGGATACAAATGACAGAGGGACAGCCAAATCTTAACTGTTCTGCAACATTATTTCCTGATTCGGATCATCTGCACAGGCTGCTGTCTCACATCATCAAGCGGATGAGACTGCCGTGAAACTTTGGCAAAGTCTATCTCTGAAAGGTCTATGCATCTGATGGTGGAATTCCATGCAGTCCGGTAATAGAAGCGCAGGGCAGACAGATCGGCCGATGTAGTCCACTGTGTCGCACTCGGGAGCACGGAAGGAGCCTCTCCGGCCTTATGCTCCACCCCTATCGGGATATCGAAATTGTTCAATATCTGGAATGTCTCCATCACTGTCTCAATGGAAGTCCCGTACTGCGGTGCCGTCGCCTTGTAGAAAGCCGCCCTTACAAACCTGGACGGCGGGGTGACATCTCCCGGAATACCGAGGAAACCGGCACCTGCACCGAACTGAGCAAGAGTCACTTCGGATGTGAGTTTCTGGGGCTGGGCCTGTCCGGGGAAAAGATTGACATAATTGTTGAGATTGGTCATCTGCCATTCAAAACCCGGAGAATTGGTAAGGACGCCGAGCCTGTTCTCGAAGAAATGCGGCACTCCGCCTGTTATCTCCATGACCACCTGCCTTCCTGATGGCTCGGCAATACGCCAGTGTGCAGTTCCGGCCTGCGGACTTGTAGCCACTATGTGGATAGAACTGATGGCGGCCTTGACTTCATCGACAGTGGAAAAATTCCCGAGAATCCATCCTACAAGTTCCACATCCACTATCGTGGAAGCATCAGCCGTGCTGTCATACTGCTCATACTGTCCGTAGCCCGGGAAAAAGAACAGCCCGGCAGACAGCCCGGTCTCATTAAGCCCCTCCGTAACGAAACTGTCCTGTGTCACTGAAATCCCCACATATCCATATTTAGTGACATATTCAAGCCCGTTCTGGCCTGACGGGGTCAGAGATACTGTCTGTGCATTCCGCGGCACTATGACATAACGGCTTGCAAGATCGCTTCCTCCCCACTCACAGGTACGGGCGAGGACATTGCTCCCGTCCTTTGCCGTAAGGGATATTCCTGTACATGCCTGCGACTGGAAAGATGCAGACATCAATCCGGCACACAGAATTGCTGCCGCCGATTTCAAAATGATATTTTTCATGGCCCGATTGTTTTGTATTTCCGAAATATACGTAAAAACACCGGCATTTCCTCGGAATTTTGTTAAATTCGCGGCCTTGTAAATAATTTCCACACATGAAAAGAATCGTCATAGCAATACTTATCATTATCGCCGGGATACGGCTCGATGCCCAGGAAGGGATTTCGGGAATTTGTCCGGCAAACAGAGGTGAAAGGCTTCTGACCATGGAAGAGGCCACTATTTCCAATAAGGTCATCCCTAAAAGGATGGAGTGCGTATGGAGCGGGGACGGGAAACGCCTGACATTTTCAGACGGGACGGCAATGTATGGCATAAATCCTGAAAACGGAGTCCGTGACACCATAATCACTGCCACGGAACTTGCAGAATGCTCTGGGACAATCCCGAGAATATTCCCTGAATACACATGGATTGACGGGGATACATTCCGCTTCAGCGCAGACGGGAAAGAAATAGTGTTTGACCTTCGTTCCATGGCCCCGTCTTCAGTCACCGCAATCCCTGAAGGTGCCGGGAACATCACCCCCGGCAGTACCGGCACATATGCCTATACTAAAGGTAAAAGTCTGTATATCTGCGACATGAACGGAAACAATATCCCAGTCGCCATAAGCGAGAATCCTGACATTACATACGGGCAGTTCGTCAGCAGGAATGAATTTGGAATCACTGGGGGCATTTTCTGGTCTCCGGACGGGAAGAAGATGGCATTCTACAGGAAAAATGAATCCGCCGTATCTTCATTTCCACTGCTCGACATCACGACAAGGACAGGCTCGCTCATGGAGATAAAGTATCCTATGGCAGGGATGTCCTCTGAAAATGTCATGGCAGGAATATATGACCTTGCTTCAGGGACTACGACATATGTCAAGGCAGATGATTTCGGATACGACCAGTACCTTACCTGCATCTCGTGGTCTCCGGATGACAGATGGCTGTTCATACAGGTTCTCGACAGGAGCCAGAAGCACATGAGGCTCAACATGTATGATGCCAGGACCGGAGAACTGGCAAAGACCATTGCAGAGGAAAGGAACGACCGCTATGTCGAGCCTCAGTATCCGGTATGGTTCCTTGAAGGCAGCACCGATAGGTTCATCTGGTGCACAGACAACAGGGACGGATACAGAAACCTCTATCTCTGCACCACGGATGGCAGCATCTCAAGACTCACCGCAACAGATGCCGATGTCGAATACGCAGGCAACAACGGCAGGGAAGTATTCTATACTTCTGCTGAAGTATCCCCGGCAGAAAGCCACCTCTTCAAGATAAACATCAGGACAAGGAAAGTAACAAGGCTCACCACAGAGCCGGGATGCCATGAAATATGCCTCAGCCCGGACTGCAGCCGCTTTACAGACGGATACAGCAGCCTGAACGTGCCATATGTGCTTGACCTGAAGTCTTCTGACGGGGAAAAAATCATGAATATCTACACTGCAGAAGACCCTGTAAAGGATTATGCATGGTGTGAAATAGACTTCGGCACAGTAAAAAGTGCCGACGGGAAATATGACAATTTCTACAGGCTCATAAAGCCTAAGGATTTCGATCCTTCGAAGAAATATCCGGTGATACTTTATGTCTATGGCGGGCCGCATTCCCAGATGGTGAAGAACACGTGGTGCGCTGAACTGCGCCTGTGGGAGATGTATATGGCCCAGAGAGGATACATCGTCTATGTCCAGGACAACAGGGGGACACTCAACCACGGGGCCGGATACGAAAAGGCCATATACGGACAATGCGGGCAGGCCGAGATGGCTGACCAGATGGAAGGCATCAGGATGCTGATGGACCTGCCATATGTAGACAGAGACAGGATAGGCGTACACGGATGGAGTTATGGAGGCTTCATGACCATTTCACTGATAACAAATTATCCGGACATATTCAAGGTGGCGGTTGCAGGAGGCCCGGTCATCGACTGGAAATGGTACGAAGTCATGTATGGCGAGAGATATATGGGTAATCCGATGCTCAACAGGGACGGATACGAGAAAGTGAGCCTGATAAACAAGGCAAAAGATCTGAAGGGGAAACTTCTCATCTGCCAGGGGGTCGTTGACAATGTCGTGGTATGGGAGCACAGCCTCAGTTTCATACGTGAATGCATAAAGAACAATGTCCAGGTGGACTATTTCCCATACCCGTGTGCACAGCACAACGTCATGGGCAGGGACAGGATACACCTTATGGACAAAGTCACAATGTATTTCGAGATGCATCTCTGAAACTTTTTGTATGTTTGCGCTTCAAATCCATATCAGCCATGAAATCAATCAGAGACATATACAAAATAGGCAAGGGGCCGTCGAGCAGCCATACGATGGGGCCTCAGAAGGCTGCCCGGACCTATCTTGAACATCATCCTGAAGCCCGCAGTTTTCATGTCACACTGTACGGGTCACTTGCGGCAACTGGCCGGGGACATCTTACTGATGTAGCCATATATGACACCCTCGGCAAGGCTGGCGCTACGGAAATCGAATGGCAGCCGAAAACATTCCTCCCTGGACATCCGAACGGAATGACAATAGCAATGACGGACGGAAACGGAGGCAGGCACGATGAATGGACATTCTACAGCATCGGAGGCGGCAGCATTACATGCGACAAACTCCCTGCCGACACCGATGCGGAACTGTATCCGCTCAACAGCATGACAGAACTCCTCAACTGGTGCAACACCAACAACAGGAGTTATTGGGAATATGTCATGGAACATGAGGACAATGACATATGGGACTACCTCAAGGAAGTCTGGGAAGCCATGTGCGCATCCATTGAAAGAGGCCTTGATACTGAAGGCATACTTCCAGGGCCGTTGCATCTGAGAAGAAAAGCATCAAGTTATTATGTCAGGGCAGAAGGATACAAGGACGTGCTGAGGACAAGGGGGCTTATCTTTGCATATGCACTTGCAGTCAGTGAAGAAAATGCTGCGGGAGGCACGATAGTGACAGCCCCTACCTGCGGATCATGCGGAGTGCTTCCGGCTGTGCTGTACCATCTGAAAAAAGTCTATGGCTACAGCGACAAGCGTATCCTGCATTCGCTGGCAACTGCTGCCCTGGTAGGGAATGTGGTCAAACAGAACGCATCTATCTCCGGGGCGGAAGTAGGATGCCAGGGAGAAGTAGGGGTAGCCTGCGCAATGACAGCAGCGGCAGCCAACCAGCTCATGGGAGGAAGCCCTTCCCAGATTGAATACTCGGCAGAAATGGGACTCGAGCACCATCTTGGCATGACTTGCGACCCTGTATGCGGCCTTGTACAGATACCATGCATAGAAAGGAATGCATATGCTGCGGCAAGGGCACTTGACGCCAACATATATGCATCCTACACGGACGGGCTGCACCGGGTGTCCTTCGACCAGGTGGTCAGAGTGATGAAACGCACAGGGAAAGACCTGCCTTCCCTCTACAAAGAGACAGGAGAAGGAGGACTTGCTGCTGAAATGGATGCGTTCGACAGGGATGAGTTTGATCATCTCAACCGGATAGAACTGCCATGATATCCATGGCTCCGTACTCCACTGTCACTACATGATATCAGAAGGCTGCCGTCGATGCAGCCTTTTTTGCTGCCGTCTCAGCATATGATTCCGAACTGTCAGCATAGAGGATGCCACGGGACGAATTGATCAGCAGTCCGCCCATACTGTTCGCCCCATACTTCATGACCTCCTCGGCAGAGCCACCCTGGGCACCGACTCCTGGCACAAGGAGGAAATTGTCCGGACAGAAGGCCCTGATCTCAGAGAGTTTGTCAGCCTTGGTCGCCCCTACCACGAACATCATGTTGTCCGGTGTGGAGATTGACATCATCTCTTCCATGACCGCCCTGTAGAGAGGCTTTCCGTCCTTTTGTGCCATCTGGAACTGCGCGGCAGAAGCATTTGAAGTCAAAGCCAGCACAATAGCCCATTTGTCTTTATATCCGAGGAAAGGCTCGACACTGTCCGCCCCCATATAAGGGGCTACAGTCACGGCATCAAAATCCATTGTCTCGAAAAATGCCTTGGCATACATTTTTGCAGTATTGCCTATGTCTCCCCTCTTGGCATCGGCAATAAGGAAAATCTCCGGATACCTGCTCCTTACATAATCGACAGTGGCTTCAAGCGCCCGTACGCCATCCGCTCCGTAACACTCATAGAAAGCAAGATTGGGCTTGTATGCAACGCAATGGGCGGCTGTAGCATCGATTATAGCCTTGTTGAACTCGACAACAGACCTTGCTGTGCCCTTGAATTCCATTCCCTGAAACATGAGTTCCCCGCGCTCCGCAAGCACTTTGACGCACTGAGGCATCTTTGCAAAATCCACATCCAGTCCGACACAGAGCATGCTTCTTTTAGCCTGCATCTGTCTGTATAAGTATTCTCTATTCATCAGTATCTGTTTTCTGTAATCATTTCACTGTATTCCTCTCCCGTCCTGGAACGTCCATGGACAGGGAAAGACATTTTCTCTAATAATACCTGTAAAAAAGCCAGATGGACTCCATTCCCCTGAACAACTGGCTCAAGAGGTAACTTTCATTCGGTGAATGGATAGTGTCCCTTTCCAGACCGAAGCCCATCAGAAGAGGGTCAATGCCAAGTATACGCTGCAGGTCAGCAAGAACAGGGATACTGCCGCCTCCCCTGCTCGGCACTGGTTCCACACCATAGACGTCCGTCATAGCCCTTGATGCAGCCTGGTAGGCATGTGATGAGATAGGTATCAGGAATCCATTCCCTCCATGGCAAGGTGTAACCTCGACTTTGACACAGTCTGGTGCGATTGACTTGAAATGCTCGTCGAAAAGCCTTGTTACAGTCTCGCTGTCCTGATTCGGCACGAGACGCATCGAGATTTTTGCATGAGCCTCAGATGGCAATACTGTCTTCGCTCCTTCCCCTGTATAGCCGCCCCAGATGCCGTTGACATCCAGGCAAGGCCGGATGCCTGTACGCTCAAGCGTAGTATAGCCTTTTTCTCCTTTTACATCCTTAATCTTCAGGAAATTCTTATATTCTTCAAGGTCGAACGGCGCTCTCGCAAGTTTTGCCCTGTCCTCTGCGGAAAGTTCGACTACATCGTCATAGAAACCTTTGACAGTGATATGCCCGTCCTTGTCTATCAGGGAGGAAATCATGTCGCAGAGGATATTTATCGGATTGGCTACCGCTCCTCCATAATGACCTGAATGCAAGTCCTTGTCAGGGCCTGTCACCTTGACCTCAACATATGAAAGCCCACGCATCCCGCAGTTGATGGACGGGACGGACTCTGATATCATGGTCGTATCGGACACGAGTATTATATCAGCGGCAAGCATGTCCTTATGTGTTTCCGCCCATTTTGCCAGTGACGGGCTGCCGATCTCTTCCTCTCCTTCAAAGATGAATTTCACATTATGCCTGAGTCCGGCTTCCCGCACCATATATTCAAAGGCCTTCAGATGCATGAACAACTGCCCCTTGTCATCATTCGCTCCCCTGGCATAGATGGCTCCGTCGCGTATTTCCGGCTCAAACGGGTCCGACTTCCAGAGTTCAACCGGGTCTACAGGCTGCACATCATAATGGCCATAGACCAGAACTGTAGGGACGTCAGGGCTCACTTTCTTTTCACCGAAAACCACCGGATGTCCATCTGTGGGATAGACTTCCGCCGTATCTGCCCCGGCCTCCAGAAGAAGTTCCTTCAGACGGGCTGCACATCTGTGCATATCCTGTCTGTTTTCATCAAGAGAACTCACCGAGGGGATTCTAAGCAATGAATAAAGTTCGTCAAGGAAACGTTCCCTATGCCTTTCAATGTATTCTTTCATATGTCAACTATTTCATCAAAATATCCTGGGTTCAAATGATTTTCCATTCCTCTATCCGGCGGTTTTCTTTCGAGAAGGAGACCCCGATTCTGAACAGTCTCCGGGAGTCTGTGGCGAACGGTCTGTCGTAACCCTTCTCATCTATCTGCTGAATGGCGGCATCGGCAGAGGAGTCCGTCTTGATTTCCATGATGTAGACATAGTCCTTTGTCTGCAGGAGGATGTCGATGCGTCCGTTGCTGGTCTGCTTTTCGGTCTGGACGTATTCTCCGAGGAGTTCGAAGATGATGTACATGGCATACTGGAAATCCTTTTCTGCATCGCCCTGTATCTGATAGTTTGCCCGTGCGAAAAGACTTTCAAGGAGAAGCATCATATCTTCAGGCTTGCCTTCCGTCACTGCCCTGTATAATTTGGAGATGAGGACATTCCCCTCTTTCTCCCGGACAGGGACATAACAGGCCAGGAGCATCTTCATAAAACCTTTCCTGACCTCCATGTTCGGGAAACCGAGGCGGTATATACCGAACATTTCATCGAAAGACCTGATGGTGAGGTATCCGCTCTGGTACAGGACAGGAATCGGGTCGTTGATATAGTCGTTCACTCCGGATATCATGTCGACGTCTATCTCCACATCGTCGTCCGCTATTCGTCTGATGTCATAGTCCGTCTGTTTCAAGAGTTTCACGAGGAAGGTCGGAGTGCCTGTCTCGAACCAGTATTCCCTGAATTTGTTTGAGGCAAAAGTGTTGAGGAGACTGAAAGGATTGTACATACCGACGGAATCCTCGCAGAAATGGTACCCGTCGTACATCTCTGCCAATTTAGCATAACATTGCTCTTCTGTAAGGCTGTTCGCTGCGGCAAGTTCCCTGATGCTTTCAGGAAAACAGGAGTGCAGGTCCTTTTCGCTGATACCGCAGATGTCGGCATATTGCGGCAGCATGGAGATGTCGCGAAGATTGTTCAGTCCGCTGAAGACGCTGAGTTTTCCGATTTTGGTCACACCTGTAAGGAAGCCGAACTTGATGCAGCCGTCCATGGCTTTCAGGACGCTGTAGAACCCTTGCAGGGTCTTCCTGTAGTATTCCTGAAGGTCGGGGCTGTCAAGGTTGTCGATAAGGGGTTTGTCGTATTCGTCGATGAGAATCACGACCGGCCGGCCGGTTTTTTCATAAGCAGTTTCGATAGCGTCCTTAAACCTTGCATCGGGCTGGGCGTATTTCGGCTGCATGTCATATTCCGCTTCAATTTTGTGCAGATGCTGGTCAAGCGTCACGTCAAGATCCTCCCGGGTCTGATATGCCTTTCCGCTCAGATCGATATGCAGGACAGGGTATTCCGTCCAGTTATGCTCCAACGACTCTATCGCCAGACCCTTGAAGAGTTCTTTTTTCCCCTGGAGGTAAGCCTCCAAAGTAGAGACCAGCAGGCTTTTCCCGAACCGTCTCGGACGGCTCAGAAAATAATAACCGCCTTGGTTAACAAGATTATACAATTTATCCGTCTTGTCAACGTAGATGTAATCTCCATCACGGAGTTTTTCAAAATTCTGGATTCCGATAGGGTACAGCATATTCCAAATCTTTAGTCAGGCGTCCTCTCGCACCGCATAATTACAAAGATAGCGAAATTTAACATTCAATACCCCATGAGTGTTGTCCATTTGTCGGAAATGTTTTCTATCTTTGTGGCGTTGAGAAATCAACATACATATTGATGAAAGT
>JADILX010000074.1 GCA_017695025.1 Candidatus Cryptobacteroides excrementavium | reverse complement strand
GTACAGTATGGTGCGAAGAAAGTGGATGCAGCCATGCAGGCAAAAATCAGGAAAGACGTGGAAGAGATACTTCTGCCGATGATGATAAGCCGGCTCCCTGAAGCCACAGCCGCCCTCTTCAAAGGAGACTACATCCTGCATGTCAACCCTACGGGCAAGTTTGTCATCGGAGGTCCGCATGGAGACACAGGACTCACAGGTCGCAAGATCATAGTAGACACTTACGGAGGGAAAGGCGCCCATGGCGGCGGGGCATTTTCAGGCAAGGATCCGTCCAAGGTCGACCGGTCTGCCGCATATGCAGCAAGATATATAGCAAAGAACATGGTAGCGGCAGGTGTCGCCAAGGAGATGCTTGTACAACTGTCCTATGCAATAGGCGTGGCAAGGCCGGTAAGTATCTATGTAAATACTTACGGAACTGCAGCCTGTGGCAGGAACGGGGAAAAATTCAGTGACGCCATGATTGCGGAGAAAATCGACGCATTGTTTGACCTCCGGCCGGCAAAGATAATAGAGAAATTCCAGCTCAAAAAGCCTATATATGAACCGACTGCGGCCTACGGACATGTCGGGAGGGCGCCTTACAGGGCAAATGTAGAGATGAAAATCCACGGGAAGAAGACACTGGAGAATGTCCAGTTCTTCGGCTGGGAACTTCTCGACTCTGTCGATGCTATCAGGGAGGCTTTCGGCATGGAATGAGCCTGAAACAATATCTGTGACGGCAGATACTGCCCCGTCACAGGAAAAAGTCAATATCCGGACCTGTCCATCTCTCGGCGCAGGTCCTTTTCTTTTATCGACTGGCGCTTGTCAAACTGCTTCTTGCCCCTGGCAAGGGCTATCAGAAGTTTTGCATAACCGTTGTCGGCGATGAACAGTTTTACGGCCACGATAGTAAGTCCCTTTTCCTTGACGGAGCGCTGAAGCCTGGCGAGTTCCTTCCTGTTGAGAAGAAGTTTCCTGTCGCGGCGTGGGTCATGCTTGCCCCAACTGCCCCAGTGGTACTCCGCCACATGCATATTCTTGACATAGAGTTCCCCGGCATTGAAATAACAGAACGCATCCACGAGGGAAGCCTTGCCGGCACGGATGGACTTTATCTCTGTCCCGCTGAGGACAATGCCGGCAACGAAGGTCTCCAGAAACTCATAGTCGAATGAAGCCCTCCTGTTCTTTATCTCCACATTGCTTTTTGCCTTTGGCATGACATGTCCTCCTGTAATAAATGATGCGTTCCACCCGGATAAGGGAACGCAAAGTTACACTTTTTTACGAGACAAAACCCAAACCACCACATATTTTAGTACATTTGCAGGCATTTACGGGCCATATATTCCCGGAAGCATGACAACGGATGAAAGACACTGACACAAGCCAATCTGCGGGAAAAGGAGTTCCCCCCATGGCAGAACTTCCTGAAGCGGAACATATAGACACAGAGGCAATACTCAAGGGCTGCCTTGCAGGAGAGACAGACCTGATATGCGTTCTCGGCCCCACAGCGTCGGGCAAGACAAAATATGCAGTCAGACTGGCACGGGACATCAACAGGATGCTTTCAGACGGAAGCATTCCATGCCCTGGGGACAGGAAGGCTGGGGCGGAAATCATCTCGGCCGACTCAAGGCAGGTGTACAGGGGCATGGACATCGGCACGGGGAAAGACCTGTCCGAATACGGGGAAATCCCGGTCCACCTGACCGACATTGTCCAGGCCGGGGAAAAATATGACATCTTCCGCTACCAGCATGACTTTGAAAAGGTATACCAGGACATTAAGGAAAGAGGAGGCATTCCGATATTATGCGGAGGCTCCGGACTCTACATCGAGGCCGTCACACGCGGCTATTCACTCCCGGACGTCCCTGCAGACCGGCAACTCAGGGAAAGGCTCGACAAAGAGGACACCGGGACACTCATCAATATGCTCGCATCCTTGAAGCCTCTGCACAATACCACCGACTATGACACCCGCAAGCGGCTTATACGGGCCCTGGAAATAGCGATATACGAGCAGTCACATCCTGCTGCCAGCACACATTTCCTGCCAAAGAGCACCTACTATATAGGTACACTTGTCAGCCGTGAGGAACGGAACAGGAGGATAGACAGCAGACTTGACGCAAGGCTTGAAGAAGGCATGGTCGAAGAAGTAAAGGCCCTGCTCGAGACAGTCTCCCCGGAAGACCTGATATACTACGGGCTTGAATACAAGTTTGTCACCCTCTATCTCACCGGACAGATGTCATACGTCCAGATGAAAGAAAAACTCGCCATCGCCATACACCAGTTTGCAAAACGGCAGATGACATGGTTCAGAGGTATGGAAAGGAAAGGAATACGTATACACTGGACACAAGTGTAATACAAGTCGGAGTGGAGAATACGAGAGTCGAACTCGTGACCTCTTGCATGCCATGCAAGCGCTCTAGCCAACTGAGCTAATTCCCCATCGGGAGTGCAAAGATAGTGAATTTATCCTGTTATCTGCAAATATCCCTTACATTTCTTTCAGCCGCACCGTCACGAGACGACTTCGGCCACCGTATCGTCGAGTTTCTTCTCCACTGCATCGGCCTGCTCGGAAGCGCCTCCAAGTCTCATGATATCAGCCAGATAATAGATATACTGGCATCCGTCCTCAAAGTCAGAACGTGCAAAATCATAGAACTGGACGTAGAATCTGATGGATGACATCATGCTGTCGGCAAATCTTTCGGCCAGGGCTGTCGCCTTGTCAGCGGCGCCGAGTCTGTAGTAGAGGTCAACCATCTGGACTACAGCGTATTCATTGCCAGTCCTGAGATATGACAGGTCAAGCGGATAAGTGCTCTCCGGGACACATTCATGACACATGTCCAGAATCTCTTCGGCCTTTGCCATCTCCCCGGCCTCATAGAGTTCCTCTGCCACATTATAGAAAAGCCGCCTCTGGGACATGACCCCGCAGAAAGTGGTCATATTCTGATAGTCCACAAAATAATCCTTCCTCTTCAGGGCATCCCACGTAAAGACTTCCGTCATCTTGTGATAAAGGTCATCAGGATCGGAAAAACCGATGTCCGAAAGGCTCATCCGGTTCTTTATCGGGACGAACCTGAACGAGAACCCGTCATACATGAGATACTCCTTCAGGCCTATGTTGATCTCCCCGCCCATCTGGAGCAGGTTTATCGGCCTGTCCCACTGATAGTCCGAAAGCAGGTCAAGCATGAACAGTTCCGGCTTGGAGAGGAACTGCTTGTCCTTTGATATGGTAAGGACAATCTCGTCCGGTATCTGGTCCGCATACTTCCCGTCAAGGATGCCGTACTTTATGACATTCTCCTTGTTTACAGGCACGATAAGTTTCCTCGACATCAGATAGTCCACCCTTGAACTGTCGGACATGGTGAGTTTGACCCTCGGGTCCCGGAATATCCTCATCACATCCGATATCGGAAGCGCCTGGTCCCTGGTGTCATAGATGATGACATAGTCATTGGTACCATACAGATACTGTGCAGGCCCGATCTGCAGATCGAGAGGGGCAGACTCGTTGCAAGCGTATTTCATCTGGTCGATATGCCAGTCAGTGCCGAGAAGGGATGTATTGCAGATGCGCACATCAGTACGCACACCCTCAACCTCCTGGGCATACCACAGAGGGAAGGTGTCATTGTCACCGTGTGTCACAAGGATTCCGTTCTGCCCCACTGAATTGAGATAGTTCTTTGCCATCTCCACTGCGGTATACCTGTGGCTCCTGTCGTGGTCATCCCAGTTCTGCTGCGCCATGAGGACAGGGACACCGAGACAGAGAAGAGACACAACCGATGCCGCTGCCGCATACTTGCCAGCAGACATGGAAGCGTCAGAACCACGCCTTGACATGGCCTCCTCTATCCATGAATATATGGCCATCACCCCAAGTCCGATCCATATCGAAAATGCATAGAAAGATCCGGCATAGGCATAGTCCCTCTCCCTGACCTGATATGGAGGCTGGTTGAGATAGAGGACAATGGCTATACCTGTCATGAAAAACAGGAGGAAAGTGACCCATGACCCCCTCTTGTCCCTTGCAAACTGGAAGAATATGCCGAGTATTCCCAGCAGCAGAGGAAGCATATAATAATGGTTCTTCCCCTTGTTGTCCTTGAGATATGCAGGTGCATCGCTCTGGTCACCGAGACGGGCCTTGTCGATGAAGCCTATACCGCTTTCCCAGTTGCCTATGAAGATGTCCCCCGGTGACGGGCTGTGTATCTCGTTCTGTCTTCCGGCAAAATTCCACATGAAATATCTCCAGTACATCCAGTTTAACTGGTAGTCAAAGAAAAACCGCATGTTGTCCCCGAAAGTCGGCATATTGTGTTCCGCCCCGGGAACCGGCCGGCCTCTTTTTATATAGGACTCATAGAAATCTATATACCTTTCATCTGTCCCGTTCCACATGCGCGGGAAGAACATTTTGCCTTCACTTGTATACTGAGGGCTTCCCGGAGAGTCGGCATGGACATATTTCCCGTCCAGTGGAGCCCAGTACTTCCCTTCCTTCCATGCATACGGGGCATCAAAATACTGCCCGTAGAGCAGCGGAGTAGAGCCATACTGCTCACGTGCAAGATATCTCACAAGCGTAAAAGGATTGTCAGGCTGGTACTCGTTTGTAGGTGTCTTGGCCGAAGACCTTATGACAACGATGCTGAAGATGGAAAAGCCTATCACTATGACCGTAAAGCACAGAAGCACCGTATTCCAGAAGACCTTCTGCTTCTTCAGTGTGACAAGCAGCCCCCAGAAACACAGGGCGAAGAGCGCAACCATGAAGAATACAGCACCGCTGTTGAACGGAAGGCCGAACGTGTTGACGAAAAGCAGGTCAAAATATGCCGCTGTCTTCGGAAGATACGGGATAATCCCGAAAAGAATGACGGCAAGGATGACACATGATACAAGGAATATCTTTACATATTCCCAGAAAGTATAATGACCTGTCTCCCGTTTCTTATAATAGAACAGGAAGACGAGGGCCGGAATCGTAAGCAGATTGAGAAGATGTATGCCGATGGAAAGCCCGATAAGGAAGGCTATGAGGACAATCCAGCGGTTGGCATATGGTGAGTCCGCCTGCTCATACCATTTTGTCATGGCCCAGAACACCATGGCCGTGAACAATGACGACATCGCATATACTTCGCCCTCAACAGCGGAGAACCAGAATGTATCAGAGAAACAGTATGCAAGTGCCCCCACAATACCGGCCCCATATATGGCGATAGCCCTTGACACTGGACAGGAACCGTCTTCAGACGGTTTCACCAGCCTTTTTCCGAGGAAGACAATTGTAAGGTACAGGAACATCACCGTGAGTGCAGAGCAAATGGCACTCATAGCATTTACGGCCACCGCTGCATGCATATTGTCGGTGAACATCGTAAAAAATCTGGCTATCAGCTGGAAAACAGGGTTTCCTGGAGGATGTCCCACCTCGAGTTTATATGATGATGCTATGAATTCCCCGCAGTCCCAGAAAGATGCCGTCGGCTCCATTGTCATGAGATAGGTGACGGCCGAGACCACAAGCACAAAGGCAGCCGATACCCGGCTCCACAGATTGAATTTCCTGATATCCATAATTGCTTCGAGTCAACAAAAGGACAAATATACGAACATAATGACTATATTTGCAAAAATTAATTGCTTGATATGGCCGGCAACGACTGGAAAAAAAGGCTCGGGGTAGTATATTCGACAGACCCGGGATTCAGATATGAGGAAAAGGCAGAAGAAGAGGCTGCCACACTTGAACCATCAGCACAGAGGCTGACAGTCACTATCGACCGGCGTAACCGTGGAGGCAAGCAGGTCACCCTCGTAAGCGGGTTCATAGGCAGGGAAGAAGATCTTGCTGCTCTCGGGAAGGCCCTCAAGATAAAATGCGGTGTCGGAGGTTCCGCAAAAAACGGGGAAATCACCATCCAGGGGGATTTCCGGGACAAAGTGACTGCCCTGCTGAACGGAATGGGCTACAAGGCGAAACGAGGCAATTGACAGAAAGATGGACAGCACTTCTACCACTTTCCTCCCCCACGCCACGGGACCGGATACAGCCATCGCTCCGATACACGCAGACACCAATGTCACTGTCGGCCCGCTGCCGGCCGACAGCGCATTCATATGCGGCACACTTGATCTTCCGGACAGACTTCCGGACAGCACACAGGACTCCGGCCAGACCGGGGAATATATTGTCCACGACACCATAACCGCATTGATGGCCATAGTATTTCTCATCTGCATGAGACAGGTCGTCAGCATACTCCCCATAACTGCAGGCTGCCTGCTGAGATGGAAAGAGAACCTCAACTTGGAATACAACGTCAAGTCGGCCCGCGCAAGAAACCGGCTTGCACTCATATTGTTCCCTGCTTTCTGTGTGATTGTGTCGCGCTACGGGATATGGGCGCCGTCGTTTCTTGAGGGGACAGTGCCTGCCGCCGGACTCGGCATCACAGCCGCAGCCTTCATCATCATTCTCTCCCTCCGGCTTCTGGTCACCCGCGTCATGAGGCCTTCAGGCATGGATTCCAAAATCTGGAACGCGGGGAACAACGCCCTGTATACATTTTTTATTGCAGCCGCCATCATTACCATATGCTCGGCAGGCATAATGTCCCTCTGCGGGAGCAGTACACACGCAATAAAAATGACCCTCCTATACGAAATCTCTGCGGTCTGGTGCATCTTCCTGTTCCGGAAAATGCAGATTTTTAAAAACTCATGCTCTCTATTTTCATCTATTTTGTATCTTTGCAGCCTTGAAATTCTGCCGATGGCAGCCATTGTCCTCCCGGCAGTGTTTGCATAATGGCACACGCTACGGCTATACTGTTTATAAAACGATGACTATTAAGAATATTCTTATCTCACAACAGCCACCGAAGGCTATGTCCCCATATACATCCATAGCAGAAAAATATGGTGTGCATTTTGAATTCGCCCCTTTCTTCAGGATTGAGCCCCTGACATCGAGAGAATTCAGATCCCAGAAAATAAATATTCTTGACCATACGGCAATAGTGTTCTCGGCAAGGTCAACAATCGATGCATTTTTCAGACTCTGCGACGAACTCAGGATAAAGATTCCGGAGACGATGAAATATTTCTGTGTATCCGAGGCCGTGGCGATGTATCTTCAGAAGCACATAGTATACCGTAAGAGGAAGATATTCTTCGGTGACGGGTCGGCAGCCTCGCTTCTTGCCCAGATAGGGAGCAAGCACAAGGGGGAGAAGTTCCTCATTGCAATGTCCGATTCGGCCAACAACGACATTACAGGCATATTCGATGACAACGGGCTCGACTATGACAGCGCCGTCTTCGTAAAGTCCGTATCGCAGGATCTCAAGGAGATGGACATGCACTCATACGACATGATAGTACTCTACAATCCTGCCGACGTAAAGTCCCTGTTCGAGAATTTTCCGGAATTCAGCCAGGGGGACATCAGGTTCGTATCATACGGCAAGTCTGTCATCAAAGCCATGAATGAAGCAGGGCTCACCATCGAGATATCAGCACCGACGGCCGAGGCGCCATCGGTTGCAAAGGCCATCGAGATCTATCTGGAGAGCAACAGATGATGGACAGGCGGCTGTCACAGACACTGGACAAGGAAGAGCGTCTCTGCGGGAAGAAAGACATATCCAGACTCCTGTCAAAAGGGCGTTTTGCATCAGCAGGATGTCTGAGATACTGCTGCCTGAGAAACAATGGGGCAGACTGCGACCGCATCATGGTCTCCGTCCCGAAGAAACTGTTCAGACGGGCTGTAAAGCGCAATCTTCTGAAACGCAGGATAAGGGAAAGTTTCAGGCTCCAGAAAGCCGCAATCACCGCTGATGACCACATGGACATCATGTTCGTATATTCATCAAAAGAGATGCTGCCTTTCAGCGACATCTTCACCGGTGTAGGGACTGCAATAGCGGACATGAACACCCAGACTGGAAAAAGGAATGCAAATGACAGGGGATAGGCTGCGCACAATTGTGAGACAGATTCTCATAGCGCCGTTTGTATTTCTGATAAAGTTCTACAGGGTGTGCATATCACCGCTCAAACCGCCATCATGCAGATTCACCCCGACATGCTCAGCATATGCACTCGAGGCATTCCGGAAACACGGGCCTGTGAAGGGATTCTTCCTCACGGTCAGGAGACTCGGAAGATGCCATCCGTGGGGTGGCAGCGGATATGACCCCGTCCCTGAAAAATGCAATATATTCGGAAGTAAAACAGAGTAACAAAAACTGTCATGCCAAAGAAAGAAGGCATAAGGAAACTCTTTGACAGCATCGCACCTGAATACGACAGGCTCAACCACCTTCTGTCGCTTGACATAGACAAGAGATGGAGGAGAAAGGCCATAGCCGAGGCCGTATGCCCGGGAAAGGCACAGGAAATCCTCGACGTAGCCTGCGGTACGGGAGACTTTACCATCGGCACCGCCATGGCTGCAGCAGAAGGAAGCCGGGTCACAGGTATCGACCTGTCTGAAGGGATGCTTGATATAGGGAGAAAAAAAGCCGCACAGGCCGGACTTGGAGACAAGATTGAGATGGTACAGGGTGACTGTGAAAGCCTGCCGTACCAGGACCACTCATTCGACAGGGTGACAGTAGCATTCGGAGTCAGGAACTTCGAGCACCTTGATATCGGGCTGAAGGAGATGCTGCGTGTCCTCAAGCCCGGAGGCAAGGCAGTAATACTGGAACTTTCCACCCCTCAGAACCCGATACTTAACTTCCTGTACAGACTGTATTTCCTGCACATTCTCCCGGCAATAGGAGGCCTCGTCTCAGGAGACAAAGGGGCATACAGATACCTTCCGGCATCAGTAATCCGCTTCCCCGGACCGGCAGAGTTCATGAGACTGATGTCAGAATGCGGCTACACAGATGTAAGGCACAGGGCATTCACATGCGGGATATGCCGGATGTACACCGGTATCAGAAAAGAAACACTATAAAGCCCAATCCGCCCAACAGGCAGAACAGGAAAGTGGAGACGACCAGCAGCGGCAGCATCGGGTCGAGGGCACGCCCGTCGCGGCGCCACACACCTGCAAGATGTACGACAAATAAAGGCAGGGTCACCACAAAAAGATAGTGCCACAGGCTGAATATCCTTGAATAGGCATACAGCAGCATACACACCCATCCTCCCGCAATAAGGACAGTCTGGTAGACCTTGGCCATCCGGGCCCCTATCATCAGCGGCACAGTCTGCCTTGTGGCCGCATCAGTCGCCATGTCACGGATATTGTTGACATTGAGGACAGCAACACTGAACGCACCGGCAGACACAGCAGGAAGCAGCAGATACCATGACCTGATGTCATGCGCTGCCACAAAGTAAGCACCAAGGACAGACACAATCCCGAAAAAGAGAAAGACATATAGATCACCGAATCCCCTGTAGCCATACGGGTTCTTTCCAAGAGTATATCTCATGGCAGCCGAGATCGCGGCAGCCCCGAGCAGGGCAGTCAGTATAGCCTCAAGAGAAAAGAATGTCCCATAGGATGACCATATGAGAGCGAGTCCGAAACCTATTGAGCAAAGCACATAGACCCATATCATGACCTTGAAATCCTTCTTCCGGAGCAGGCCTGAAGAAAGAGAGTATGATGGGCCGAGCCGGTCACCGCGATCAGTTCCCTTCAACGCATCACCCAGTTCATTGGACACATTGGAAAGCAACTGCAGAGACAGGGTGGTGAGGACAGTGAACACGACCACACTCCATCTCACATGATAATCGGCTGCTGCCAGCATAAGTCCCAGGGCGACCCCCGACAAAGACAGAGGAAGTGTCCTGAGCCTCATAGCAGCCACATAATGTCTGAATTTTCCCATTGATACAACAAGTAAAACAACAGATAAAACAACAGAATCAACAACACCGGCAAAGAGGAAAAACCTCAACTTTGTCACCGGTTAAGAATCTTATTCGTCTCAATCGGGGGATGATGATTTCTGGTTAACACGTGTGCAATTCTGACTTGAAATCTCCCCCGGAACCTCAGTAAGATGAGGTTTGAAAATGGAGTGTCCCTTGTGAGAAGGGATGCTCCATTTTGATTTTCCGGAGCCTGATTTTCGTGCAGGGAAAATTACACGCAGATTGAGAGTGACAAAATGCATTATGGCCATAAGCCAGCCTTCACTCCGTACATCATATATGAACTGCTCGCGGAAAGGACGGCCTTTAGGCCCGGTAACAGAAGCATAACGCTGCTTAAGGCTATATGCTCCGTCGCGCCATACCGGGATACCGGGATTGCGGTCACACGAGGCAAGAATCCCTGGAGCGACCACAGAATCTATCCCTGCCCTCTCGGCCCTTACACCATAATCATAGTCTCCGAAACTGTGGCTGTAGACAGGATCCATCGTCCCGAGACGCCGGAACACATGGCGCGGGACAAGTACAAGATTGCCATTGAAGATGTCGCACCCGACAGGAATAATGCTGTCAGGCACTATGATTTTCCCCTTCCTTGTCCTGCCGCCATAGGAAATGCTCCCGTCAGAAGCCTCGGCAGTCCCCGCGATTATGGCCTTGTTGCCCAAGGCACCGGATATTTCCAGCAGACACTGGAGCGCACCCTCGTTGATGATAGTGTCATCATTGAGCCACAGATAGAAATCATAGTCTTCCCTGGCGGCCTCTTCCCATGCAGCACACATCCCCCTGTTCCAGTAAAGATGACCGTCACCGTGGATTATCCTGACATCCGGAAACATCTCGGACACAGCCTCGGAAGTGCCGTCCGTACACCCGTCTTCCGTCATATAGACCGTAAAATCATACTTCCTGTCGGCCTTCATCTGCTCTATCTGGGAATAGCAGGCAGACAGGCATGACAAAGTCTTTGTCTTACGGTTGTAGACGGACATCAGGACAGCAACTCTCATAGTCTCCATACCTATCCCTCCTGACGTCAGTCAAGTTTAAGTACGGCCATGAATGCGCTCTGAGGCACCTCAACAGTTCCAATCTGCCGCATCCTCTTCTTTCCCTGCTTCTGTTTTTCAAGCAATTTGCGCTTTCTGGTTATATCACCGCCATAGCATTTTGCGGTGACGTCCTTCCTCACGGCCTTGACTGTCTCACGTGCAATAATCTTGGCCCCTATCGCAGCCTGGATGGCGATATCGAACTGCTGCCTCGGAATAAGTTCCTTCAGTTTCTCGCATATCTTGCGCCCGAAATCATAGGCATGGTCCTGATGGATGAGGGAAGAAAGGGCATCCGCCGGCTCGCCGTTAAGGAGAATGTCAAGTTTGACAAGTTTTGCCTCCTTGAAGCCTATAAGATGATAGTCAAAAGAGGCATAGCCCTTAGATATCGACTTCAATTTGTCGTAGAAGTCAAAGACTATCTCTGAAAGGGGCATCTCATATGTCAGTTCAAGCCTGTCCGCTGTGATATAATGCTGGTTGATAAGTACGCCACGCTTGTCAAGGCACAACTTCATGATAGGCCCGTAGAACTCTGCCTTTGAAATCACCTGGGCCTTGATGTACGGCTCCTCGATTTTAGAGATGAGAGTCGGGGCCGGAAGACCGGACGGGTTATGTACATCCACCACATCCCCCTGCGTAGTGTAGACCTTGTAGGAAACATTGGGGACAGTAGTGATGACATCCATGCCGAACTCCCTGAAAAGCCTTTCCTGGACTATCTCAAGATGCAGAAGACCGAGAAAGCCGCATCTGAATCCAAATCCGAGAGCGAGTGACGACTCAGGGTCGAACACAAGGGATGCATCGTTGAGCTGCAGTTTCTCAAGCGATGACCGCAACTCTTCATACTGGTCTGTCTCCACAGGATACACACCGGCAAAAAGCATGGGCTTGACCTCTTCAAACCCTGCTATAGCCTCACTGCATGGACGGTCCACATGAGTGATAGTGTCCCCGACCTTTACTTCGGAAGCAGTCTTGATTCCCGATATGATATACCCGACACTTCCGCATGGTATCTCGTCTTTCGGGCAGAGTTTCATCTTGAGCACCCCGACCTCATCGGCCTCATACTCTTTTCCTGTATTGAAAAACTTGACCTTGTCCCCAGGCCGCACAGAGCCGTTCTTGACCTTGAAATATGCGATAATACCACGGAACGAATTGAAGACAGAGTCGAATATAAGAGCCTGCAGAGGGGCATCCGGGTCCCCTTCAGGGGCAGGGATACGCTCCACAATGGTATCCAATATCTCCTTTACGCCCTCTCCGGTCTTTCCGGATGCGCACAGTACTTCCTCCGGCCTGCACCCGAGAAGATCCACCACCTGGTCTGTCACGACATCCACCATGGCAGAATCCATATCTATCTTGTTGAGGACAGGGATTATCTCAAGATTGTGCTCGATGGCCAGATAAAGATTGGAGATAGTCTGGGCCTGGATACCCTGGGTTGCATCGACCACAAGAAGAGCGCCTTCACAGGAGGCTATGGCACGCGACACTTCATAGGAGAAATCGACATGCCCCGGAGTATCGATAAGATTGAGAATATACTTCTCCCCGCCGCTGACATATTCCATCTGTATAGCATGGCTCTTGATGGTTATGCCCTTTTCTTTCTCAAGATCCATCGAGTCAAGCACCTGCGCCTCCATATCTCTGGTACTCAATGTATCTGTAATCTCCAGCATCCTGTCAGCCAACGTGCTTTTCCCATGGTCGATATGGGCAATGATGCAAAAATTCCTTATATTTTTCATACTGTATGCATTTATCTTCCGCCGTCGGCACGACACACATCACGGCAGGATGCAAATATAGTGAGAAGCCGGGTGCAGAGCAAATCTATTTGGGTATAGACGAAAAAGAAGACGGAGACAATTGCTGTCTCCGTCTTGATGTCGGGGTACTGTGACTCGAACACAGGACCCTCTGGTCCCAAACCAGATGCGCTAGCCAACTGCGCCACACCCCGATTTCCCTTAATTGGACTGCAAAGATACGCAGATTTTTCAAATGCGCAAAATTTTATGAAACTTTTTCTAAAATGTCTATATTTGGCAGCAAAACTGACTGACAATGATCGAAGCCCTCGGAATAGAAAAATCTTTCGGCACGCTGAAAGTTCTCAAGGGGATAGACTTCCGTGCAGCAAAAGCCGAAGTCGTGTCCATCATGGGAGCGTCAGGGGCAGGAAAATCCACACTTCTCCAGATACTCGGCACACTGTCGAGGCCGGATGCAGGGACGTTGACCATCGACGGGACCGACGTATCCCGGCTGAACAGCAACAGGCTTTCCGCTTTCAGGAACAAGAAAATAGGCTTTGTTTTCCAGTTCCACCACCTTCTTCCGGAGTTCACCTCCACAGAAAATGTGATGATGCCCGCCCTGATTGCCGGGAGACCGGAAAAAGAGGCGAGGACGGAAGCACAACGGCTCCTTGAGGAACTCGGTCTGGCAGAAAGGATGTCGCACAAGCCGTCCGAACTGTCAGGAGGAGAACAGCAGAGAGTCGCCATCGCAAGGGCACTCGTCAACAGCCCGTCCGTCCTCTTTGCAGACGAGCCGTCCGGCAACCTCGACACAAGGACAAAGGACGAACTGCACAGACTCTTTTTTTCACTCAGGGACCGGTATGGACAGACCATAATAATAGTGACCCATGATGCCGGACTCGCCGCCATGTGCGACAGGACGATGCTCATGCAGGACGGACAGTTCATCGGACAGGACAGCGGCACGAAATGAAAGGGGGCCCGTCAGAATTCAGGTTCAAGCAATTCGTTGTCAGGAACGAGGTTTCGGCAATGAAAGTCAACACCGACGGAGTCATCCTCGGGGCATCCCTCACTCTTGCCAGACACTGTACCTCTGCCCTCGACATCGGGACAGGGACAGGGACGATAGCCCTGATGGCGGCCCAGAGACTCGGACAGGCCGCTGAAAAACACGGCGACAAATATGCACAGGCATCAGTAACAGGGATAGACATAGATGCAGCATCGGCTGCGGAAGCCAGGGAAAACTTCAGAAACTCGAGATGGAGCAGTTCGCTTCAGGCCGTACATGCCTCCCTGAAAGAATTTTCCGCATCGCTGCCGCCGGAAAGGAAGTTCGGGAACATCTTCTCCAATCCCCCATACTACACCGGGGCGCTTAAGGCACCGGACGAGAGACGGAATACGGCAAGACATTCTGAGGCCCTGTCATGGGCAGAGATAGTGGATTTTGCATCATACCACCTTGAAGACAGCGGAATCCTGTCCATGATATTGCCTGCGGACCAGAGGACAGAACTGTCAAGATATGCTGCAGCAAACGGACTGTACCTGTTCAGGGCGCTCAGCATAAGG
Source organism: Candidatus Cryptobacteroides excrementavium (assembly GCA_017695025.1). GTDB lineage: Bacteria > Bacteroidota > Bacteroidia > Bacteroidales > UBA932 > Cryptobacteroides > Cryptobacteroides excrementavium. The sequence continues at coordinate 11,860 of JADILX010000074.1, read as the reverse complement.
ACTGTACCTGGCAAGACACCCCGCAGGGCCGTAACCGAATTTTCACCGGTAAAGCCGGCACATGTCATGGAGGAGACGCTTACCATACAGGAAGGAGGGGCCTATACTCCAGAGTACAGGTCCCTCCTGTCGGAATTTCTTATAAACTTCTGATATCAGGACTATCTCCAATGCCTGTGATGTCCAGGCCGGGCAGGGACGGGGCCGTCATCATGATGCAGCCTGTGTATCTGATCCCTGCGGAACCGCTCCTCGGCCACGAACATCTTCGCGACCTTATCCGGAGGCAGGACTTTCATGAGTTCCTCATAGCCTTTCCCGCACACCTTGTTTTTCTGTCCAATGGCGGCAAGATATCTGTCAGTTGCCTCTGACATGGCCTTTCCGGACACACCTTCATCCACAAGGGCCTCGAGAGACTTGTAGGCCTCCATTATCTCTTTCTGTGCATCCCTTCTTTCCTGCTGGATACGGTTGTATACAGGCCAGAAATCCTCGGCCTCGGCCGGTGTAAGATTCATTTCCGCTGTCAGGAACGCCACTCTCTCACTCCTGACCCTGTCTCTCCAGTCCTGGCCGCATCTGTGATGCGGCTGTGCATTTGCCACGGCCATTGCCGCAAGCAGCATGACGGCTGCCGACATAAAAAATCTCTTCATGACTTTCTGAATGTTTTGTTTTATTCAATACTGTCCTGAACCGGAACCTGTGCGACGTCTTTCACAGGGACGCCCGGCTGCAGGGCTTCATTCTGCCCATCCGTGACGGAGCCATAACTTTCCGCGAACTCATCCTCATACGCAAAGATGCAGTCCGGATCCGTCACAGGAATGAGGTCGGAATAAAGCAGTTCCATATAGATGTCATCAGTACCGTACTGTCCGTCCGCCAGATCAGAAGTAAACAAGACCACGGCAAGGAAACCAATCATTGCAGCTGCCGCACATACCGCAAGTACGATGCGCTGCGCAGATGGCCTGACATGAGGCTGCGGGCAGGTCTCCCAAGGGCGCATCCTGTCTGCAAAATCATCGAAATAACCTTCCGGCACACTGAACGGCTGTTTTTTCATCCAAGAACTGATTTAAACGACATCATATTAGACACAGAGAATCAGAAAAGTTAAAAATGAAGAGACATTTCATTCCTTATTTTCATGCAGGCATGATGATACGAGGCTTTCAAAGAGCCTACGGAAGTCTGCAGTATCTCCGAGATTTCCTTGTAGTCAAGTTCTTCGAAATACCTCATCACAAACACAAGCCGCTGTTTTCCGGGAAGCCTGCGGATTGCAATCACGAGCCTCTTCTGCACTGCATCCCCGTCAAAAAACGGGTCTGACTCCAGACTTTCGACAAACGACCTGTCCTCTGAAGTAAGAGAAATGACATTTCTCAGTCTCCTCTTCCTCAGACTGTTGAGAGTCTCATTTGTGGCAATCCTGTAGACCCAGGTAAAAAGTCTGGACTCCCCGCGGAATGACGGGAGAGATGTCCACACTTTCATAAAGACATCCTGAAGCAGGTCATCGGCATCTTCGTGTGACGGGACAAAAGTGCGTATATGCCAATAAAGCCTCTCACTGTAGCTTTTCACAAGCTCATTGAAAGCCCTTTCGTGTTCCCCTTCCCGATACAGCGCCAGTATTTCCTCATCACACATCTGAAACCTTGCATCACTCTTTTCTGCCAAGCACTTTTCTTACGGCTTCCGCCACATGGGCAGCATCGAGACAGTACTCCGCCATCAGTTCTGCCGGGGTACCCGACTGTCCGAACCTGTCCGCCCCATTGACAAACTCCACAGGGACTGGACAATACCTTGCAAGAGCATAGGCAACATGGGAGCCGAGCCCGCCCGGTGCATTATGCTCCTCGGCACATACGACAGCCCGCGTCTTTGAGGCTGATGACACAACAGCCCCGATATCAAGAGGCTTGATGGTGGCGATGTCGACGACCTCAAGCGAGACTCCTTCCTTCTCAAGAATCTCAGCAGCCTGAAGCGCCTCCCAGACAAGATGCCCTGTTGCAAAGACGGTGGCATCCTCCCCGTCATTCATCACAATCGCCTTCCCTATCTCGAATTTACAGTCCTGGGGAGTGAAATTAGGCACTGCCGGACGGCCAAACCGGAGATACACCGGGCCGTCATATTGAGCAGCAGCAATTGTAGCCGCCCTGGTCTGGTTATAGTCGCACGGGTTGATCACGACCATTCCGGGCAACGCGCTCATCAGGGCAATATCCTCCATGGTCTGATGCGTAGCGCCGTCTTCTCCGAGAGTGATGCCGGCATGGGAAGCGGCAATCTTGACATTGGTCTTTCCATAGGCCACCTCCTGCCTTATCTGGTCATATACACGTCCCGTAACAAATTCGGCAAAAGATCCGACAAACGGAATCTTCCCTGTGACTGCAAGGCCTGCCGCAACTCCGACCATATTGGCCTCGGCAATGCCGCACTGGATGAATCTTTCAGGGAACTCCTTTGCAAAGTCTCCCATCTTCAGGGAGCCTTCGAGATCGGCTGTCAGGGCAACCACCCTTCCGTCGGCTTTCCCTGCCTCATAAAGACCGGCTCCGAAGCCGCTTCTCGTATCCTTATTCCCGGTATTGGTATAATGTTTCATGACAATTCTATTTTTATGTACGGACTCTCAAATTCAATAATCCCCAAGTGTCTCTTCGAGTTGGGAGAGGGCTTCTTCGCATTGCTCCCTGTCAGGAGCCTTGCCGTGCCACTTGTGTGTACCGGCCATGAAATCCACCCCCTTGCCCATGACGCTCTTCATCAGGATCATGACTGGCTTTCCTTTGCCGCACAATGCCTCTGCACGAGAGAAAGCATCGAGGATTTCAGGGAAATCATGGCCATCGCATTCGAGGACCTCCCATCCGAATGCCTCCCACTTTGCCCTGAGATCGCCCAGACCTGCCACCTGGTCGACAGGGCCGTCAATCTGCTGTCCGTTCCAGTCTGTCATTGCGACAAGATTGTCTATATGATGGTGGGCAGCGAACAATGCAGCCTCCCATATCTGGCCCTCCTCGCTCTCGCCGTCCCCGACGAGGACATATACCTTATGAGGATCATTATCCATCTTTTTCCCCAGGGCCATGCCGGCAGCCGCAGACAGCCCCTGGCCAAGAGACCCCGATGCCTGATATACCCCGGGAAGGGCCCTCGACACGGAAGGATGTCCCTGAAGACGGGAACCGAGTTTTCTGAATGTACCGAGTTCGGACACAGGGAAATACCCGCACCTTGCAAGTATCGAGTAATATACCGGGCTCAGATGCCCGGCAGAAAGAATAAAGGCATCCTGGCCTTTGCCTTCCCTGGTCCATGATGCCGGATCATGCTCCATCACATTAAAGAACAGGGCCGTCAGGAAATCGGTGCTGCTCATGGAACCGCCCGGATGTCCGGATTTTGCCCCGGTCACCATCCTGATGATGTCCCTTCTGACCTGCGATGAGATCCTCTTCAGTTCGTCAACATTTGCCATTTCAGTATAATTTATTGATTATAATCATATTAACACACACCACCATCACAAATGCAGCACAAATCCATCCGCAAACAGACAAATCTACTTATTTTTTTTCACTCTTAAAATTATTTTCTGCCCCAACAGACAATATCCGATACGTAATTTCCGTATCTTTGTAAGGATACAAAACTTTATTGACATCATGGGAGGACAAAAGAAAAAGATAAAGACAATATGGAAAGTGCTGCTCTGGATTGCCGGTATATGGGCAGTGCTTCTTATCTCCGTACAGATAATACTGTCCCCTGCCGTACTTACAAGGCTCGCAGACAAATATGCGGCAGAATATATTGACGGCAATGTGTCTTTCGGGGAAGTACGGCTTTCCGTATTCAAAAGTTTCCCTTACCTGAACATAGGCTTTTCAGATGTGTCTGTCACATATCCGGCAGACCGTTTCACATATACTGACAGCAGTTTCTATTCACGGCAGGGACGCGGAGAGACGGCCGATACCCTGGCATCTGTCAGAAGGATGTATGCCTCTGTCAATGTGGCAGCCCTCGCCGCAGGGACAGTCAATGTCCCGGCAATAGTACTTGACAAGCCGAGAATATTCGCCAGGAAATTCCAGGACGGAGCCAGCTGGGATATTTTCAAGACAGGCACAGACACTGCTGCAGCGGCTCCGGACACGGGCTCCGGCCAGATGCCGAAAATCGTACTCGGCAGAATAATCCTGCGCGGACAGCCGCACATAGTATATTCCTCTCCTGAAGACACAGTATTCGCCATGGCACACCTGAAAAGGTTCAGGTTCAACGGAAGACTGGCAACTGGCCGTCATGGAAAGAACAGGCTCGGATTTGAGGTTGACAGCATGTTCATATCAGGAAGGCTTCCGTCAGATACACTTGCACTGAAACTCGACAGGTTCTCAGCGAGGGTAAGGAAAGGGCATGTGGATATCGGGGCATCCGCCACCACCTACATGGCCACAAATTCTTATGGAAGAATGCGCATCCCGGTGGACATCGAGGCAGAAGCAGGATTCCCGAAAGATTCCGTATTCGCCGTAGACATCAGGAACTTCAATGCCATGATAGCCGGTATCCCGGTCAGGGCAGATGCCTATGTCTCTTATGGGGACAGGCTTTATGTCAGGGGGGATGCGGCCATCGACAGATGCAAGGCAAACGATGTACTGGACTATTTCAGGCAGAACATCCTGAAGATGGCAAAAGATGTGGATACGGATGCCGAAATATCCATGTCAGCGACATTTGACGGCTACTACTCCCCGGAATCAGGGCAGTTGCCGGAAATCAGGGCAAAGATAGAGATCCCGCGCTCGACAATAGGCAACAGGAAGTTCGACATCAGGCATGAAATCGCACTTGACACGGATATTTCAGGAAGCCGTGACGGGGCCATGGATATCAGGCTCAACGATTTCCACATCAAGGGGAAAGCCCTGCAGATTACGGCCACAGGCACAGTATCGGACATTCTCGGGGAAGACCCGGTAGTGGACATTGATGCCGGACTCGGGGTAAGTCTTGACACCCTGTCAGGCTACACAAAGAGAAACAGCGGCCTCACCCTTTCCGGAGCACTCTCGGCAGGCATTAAAGGGACAGTCAGACTGTCTGAACTCGACCCATACCAACTTGCGCAGGCGGATATTTCCGGATACGTAAGGAGTACAGGCCTGAACGTCATCTCCGAAAAAGATACAGTAAGCCTGTTTACCGACAGTCTGGATGTATGGCTCGGGGCAATAGGCAATACACGGGACTCTTCTGTCGCCCAGGGAGAACGCATGCTTGCCCTTACAGCATACGCTGACAGCGTATTCCTGTCTTACAAAGATGAAATGCGCATAAGAGGCCGCGGACTGTCGCTGAAAGCCCAGAACTCAGCGGCGATACTCAACAAGGCGGACTCGTCAAGGTTTTATCCGTTCGGAGGAAAACTCGACATAGACATGCTTGCAATGGTAGGCGCAGACACTACATTCGTTGCACTCCGCAACTCGGACAACACATTCCGGATATCACCGAAACTGTCCAACCCTAAGATACCTCTACTCAAACTGGAAAGTTCTACAGGCAGGATATTCATGAGAGGACCGGTAAACAGGATTGCCCTGAGAGACCTTGACATGAATGCCGAGGCCGCCATGAACTCCATCGAAAGGAGGCAGCGGGCCAAGGCATTCGTAGACTCACTGTCAAGAAAATACCCCGACATCCCGAGGGACTCCCTGTTCGGCCATCTCAGAAAAATGAGAGGCCAGAGGCAATTGCCTGACTGGCTGAGTGAAAAGGACTTCATGAAAAACGACCTCGATTTCAGGCTGAGCGACTCCATGGCGAGATATTTCAGGGAATGGGATGCCGACGGATCGGTTTCAGTCGGCAGAGCCAGTCTCATGAGCCCGTATTTCCCGCTCCGCAACAGCCTGTCCGATGTCAAGGCAAGTTTCAACAACAACGAAATCCGGTTTGACAGTTTCAACCTCAGAAGCGGCACATCCGACCTTGAAGTGACAGGAAGGCTTTCCGGACTCAGAGGGGCCCTGCTTGGAAGAGGATTTATACGGCTGGATATGGACATCAACTCCAGCAGGCTGAATCTCAACGAACTGATAGGCGCATATTCGGCCGGAAGCAGATTCGTCCCTGAAAACATTTCAGCGGCCTCACTGGATATAGATGACGAGGAATATGCCGAGATGATTGTCACCGATACACTGGCCAATGCCGACATCGGCTCTTCGACACTGATTGTAGTGCCGGCCAACATTGTCGCAGACATATCATTGAAAGCCTCCGATGTCACATGGTCATCCCTGACAATAGAATCGATGACTACGGATCTGGCCATAAAGGAAAGATGCGTACAGTTGACCAATACAGCGGCCAACTCCGACATAGGAGACATAGAATTCGAGGGATTCTATTCCACTCGGACAAAGCAGGACCTCAAGACAGGATTCGACCTTGCCCTGAAGGACATTACAGCGGAAAAGGTCATCAGCATGATGCCGGCCGTGGACTCTGTGATGCCTATGCTCAAGTCTTTCAAAGGGATGCTCAACTGCACTGTCTCAGCCACGGCAAGCATCGACACTACCATGAACATCGAGATGCCGAGCATCAACGGCGTCATACGCATTACCGGTGACGACCTGACACTTTCAGACAACCCGGCATTCTCGACCATAGCCAGGAAACTTAAATTCAAAGACAGGGAAAGCGGCCATATCGACCACATGTCAGTAGAAGGGCTGATCTCCGACAGCAGGCTGGAAGTCTTCCCGTTTGTCCTGAAAGTCGACAGGTATACCTTAGCCATGAGCGGAGTACAGAATCTGGACACAAGTTTCAAATACCATGTCTCCGTCATCGACTCCCCTATCCCGTTCCGTGTCGGCATAGACCTCTCCGGCAATTTTGACGACTTCAAGTTCCGGATAGGCAAAGCCAAATACAAGAGCGCCGATGTCCCGGTATTCTCCAGCGTCATCGACCAGACACGGCTCAACCTGAGGCAGTCCATCCAGGACATTTTCAGGCAGGGTGTGGACAAAGCCATCCGTGAAAATGAAAGGCAGAACCTGATTGAAGACTACAAGAAAAAGATCGACTACACTGAAGTAGTCGACCAGCAACTCGACTCCCTGTCTGCGTCAGAACAGGCCCAACTTGGAGAATGATATTACGCTATCTGACCTTTTCGAGTTCCACTGTGAAATGCCGCATTATCGGGAGTTCCTTCACTATCCGGTAGCCTTTCGTGATTGTACCACGTCTGTCATAGACATTTTTCAGGGCTGCGGCCACATAGTCCATGTGGTTGTTGGTATATACCCTTCTTGCAATAGCCAGTCTCAGAAGTTCGAGCCTCGGATACCTGTTCTCGTGTGTCTCCGGATCCCTGTCCGCAAGAAGAGCGCCGATCTCCACACCGCGGATTCCTCCTTCAAGGTATAGTTCTATCGCAAGAGTCTGCGCCTGGAACTGCTCTTTCGGCAGACTGGTCAATATCTTCTTTGCATCCACGAAAATAGCATGACCGCCGGCAGGACGCTGGTAAGGGATGCCGTATTCATCAAGTTTTGAGGCAAGGTATGCCACCTGCCCGATACGTGTACTGAGATAGTCGAAATCCATGCTCTCCTGAAGCCCTTGCGCAAGAGCATTCATGTCACGTCCCGCCATACCTCCGTAAGTCAGGAACCCTTCATACATGATGCTGAACATCTGGCATTTCTGCATGTCCTTTTCATCCCTGAAAGCAAGGAAACCGCCGATATTGACTATCCCGTCCTTTTTGGCGGACATTGTCATATAGTCAGCATAGGAATACATTTCCCGCGCAATCTCTTTTATGCTTTTGTCCGCATAGCCCGGCTCCCGCGTCTTTATGAAATAGGCATTCTCTGCAAACCTGGCAGAATCCATAAGGAGTTTCACCCCATACTTGCGGCAAAGGTCAGAGACGCCGCGGATATTTTCCATGGATACAGGCTGTCCGCCCGCTGTATTGTTGGTGACAGTCAGGACAACAGCAGGGATTTTTTCTGCAGGATGGGCTTTGAGGACATCCTCCAGTTTTCCAAGGTCCATATTGCCTTTGAACGGGATTTCAAGTTCCGTATCAGACGCCTCGTCTATGGTGCAGTCGATGGCATGAGCCTTTCTGTACTCTATATGGCCTTTAGTGGTATCAAAATGAGAATTGCCAGGGAGATAGTCCCCCGCCTTGACAATGGCGGAAAAGAGCACATTCTCAGCGGCACGGCCCTGATGCGTAGGCAAGACATGCTCAAGACCCGTAATATCCTTTATCGATTCCTTAAGCCTGTAGAATGATGTCGCTCCGGCATAACTCTCGTCGCCTTCCATTATGGCTGCCCACTGCCTGTCGCTCATCGCCCCCGTACCGGAGTCTGTAAGCATGTCAATGTAGACATACTCGCTCTTGAGGTTGAAAAGGTTATACTTTGCATCAGCAATCCATTTTTCACGTTCCTGACGTGTTGACTTGCGGAGATTCTCCACCATCTTGATCCTGTAGGATTCGGCAAAAGGAAGTTCCATATTCTTTAATTTTAGTGTTGATATGATTCAATATTACAACAATATTCCGCTAATTTATATTAAATCCGAAGCAAAACCAATAATTTCAATAAATTTCAGCATCATTTTATCCCGGCAATGGCCGGACGCATGGCGCACACGGATATTTTCATAAAAATATTATTCCTGTCTGATATTTCTCCTTAACTTTACAGCGTCAAAACAGCATATATCATGAACAGCCAGGAATATATTGAAGTATCCGTCAGGATAGAGCCTTACAGCGATGAAAATGCAGAGATTCTCATGGCCGAACTCGGCTCACTGCCATATGAATCATTCACGATGGAAGACCCTTTCCTGAAATGCTATATCCCTAAAGACGAGTACAATCCGCAGATGCTGAGACTTGTCCTGGCCGGACTGGAAGAGGACACATTCCGTGCAACTGACTTCTCGGCCAGACTCATCCCCGCCACGAACTGGAACGCACTGTGGGAAAGCAATTTCAGTCCTATAGTAGTGGATGGGCTATGTACAGTAAAGGCATCTTTCCACAAGGGGCTGAAACGGACACGGTTCAATATCACTATCGACCCGAAGATGGCTTTCGGCACCGGTCATCACCAGACCACATACATGATGTGCCGGGCATTGCTGCGCCACGAAGCCGAGGTCAAGGGGAAAACTGTATTGGACATGGGCTGCGGCACCGCTATTCTGGCAATACTCGCAGCCAAGATGGGAGCCGGCCATGTATACGGGATCGACATTGATGCCGTGGCTGCCGCCTCGGCCTTCGACAATGCAAGGCGCAACCGCGTTTCCAGACATGTCGAGACATATTGCGGAGATGCCTCCCTGCTGCAGATGGGAAAATATGACATCCTCCTCGCCAACATCAACAGGAACATATTGCTGCAGGACATCCCGACCTACTCGAGATCCCTCCGCAAGGACGGGCTGCTTTTCGTCAGCGGCTTCTATACCGAGGATCTCCCGATGATACAGGGAATGGCAGAGGCAAACGGGCTGGAATTCATGGAAGACGACACCATGGACAACTGGTGCTGCGCCTGCTTCAGGAAAATTTTGCCATCAAAGATTTAATCCCTATCTTTGTGCCCTGTCGTGCCGGCGCATGACAATCCGGAGGCTTCCGGAGGGCAGTTCTGCGGGCGTGTTGTAATTGGTAGCCAAGCCAGACTTAGGATCTGGTGCCGCAAGGCGTATGGGTTCGAGTCCCTTCGCCCGCACAGAAATCAGACTTTTTCAAAATTGCTTCCGGTATTGCAGCGGGGTGATGCCGGTGTTGCGGCGGAAGAACTGGACAAAGACGGAAGGGCTGGAGAAATTCAGTTCCTCGGAAATTTCAAGAATGGTCTTGTCCGTGACTTTCAGAAGCAGTTTTATCTCACTTATCAATGTGGAGTTAATCCAGTCGGAGACGGAGCGGCCGCTGAGTTTCTTTATGGCGGTGGAAAGATATTTTGGTGTCCTGTTCAGTTTGTCTGCATAAAACCCGGCATTGTGTTCCGTCTTGTAATACCTGTTCAGGAGCAGGAAGAAATCATCGGTCAGTTTTTCAGGCTTGGGTCTGGCCACCTGCTCATTTTCACCGGACACTGTCCTGTAGATGTTGCATATTTCAAGCATCAATGCATACAGGAGTGTCTTGGATATTTCCTCCCTGTAGGCATTGCCGGTCTCCTCATACTGCTTGCCGAGAAAGTCATAATATTCGGCCAGATGCCTCATCTGGATATCAGACAGTCCGATTACGGGATTTTTCAAGGCCGAATTCATGATATTTATATCCACCGGACTCGGGAACTCGAGGATGACATCAAGGGAAACCACGATGTTCCGGAGGTTGAAATCGTCAGACACTCCGATTATTTCCACAAGGAGATTCGGGGACAGGATTATAAATGAGCCGGCCGCCACATCGTAATGCCTGCCCCCGACCTTCATGGAACAGAGGCCGGAAAGGCACAGGCTTATGGCAAAACCATTAAAAATAAATGAAGCGCCACTGCGGAAAAAATGCCTGCCTGTCCCATAGTCTGTCATATAGAAATTCTTGATTGAACGGGGTTTCCCTGTTTCAAACAAATCGCCTATATCTATACTTTCAAACTTGCCCGTTGACTTGTTTCTCATAATAATCCGACTTTTTCAACATTTTTTGTTCTGCAAACATAATAATATATATTGTCACTCCGACTACTTTTGCACCGGAAATTATTGTTGCACACAGTCAACTGCATACCAATTATTGCAGACATATTAAATTCAGGTTGAAATGGAACAATTCTACAACAAGTCGATTGAGGATGTCGCCAGGGAAATGGGGTCGGATCCGGAGAAAGGACTGAAATCCGGAGAAATCGCCTCCAGAATAGAAAAATACGGGAAGAACACCCTCGTGCAGAAGAAGAACAAGCCGTTCATGCTGATGTTCATAGAGCAGTTCAAGAGTTTTATGATCATTCTGCTCATAATAGCCGCTGCGATTTCCGGCTATATGGGATGGAAAACAGAAGAAGGACTGCTTGACACATATATCATACTGGGAATCCTCCTGCTGAATGCAATAATAGGTGCATATCAGGAGTTCAAGGCACAGAAATCCCTCGAGTCCCTTAAAAAGATGGCTGCGCCGATGGCCAAAGTTGTCAGGGACGGGGAAGCAATGGTTGTGAATGTGGAGGATGTGGTGCCCGGAGACCTGGTGGAACTCGAAGTCGGCGACATTGTGCCGGCGGACATAAGGATCACCGAATCTGTCAACATGAGTATCCAGGAGTCTTCCATGACAGGAGAATCCGTACCCGTAGAAAAGACACCGGACACTCTTCCTGACGGGGACATTCCGCTCGGAGACCGCACCAACATGGCATATTCAAGCGGAGTGGTCACATTCGGCCATGGGAAAGGTATCGTTGTCGGCACAGGGATGAACACAGAAATCGGCAAGATTGCCGATATGCTCGGCGGAGAATCCGACACCCAGACCCCGATGCAGGTAAGGCTTGAAAAACTCGGGAAGGTCATCGGAATCGCTTCTGTCGTGATCTGTGCAGTGATATTTCTTATAGGCATACTCAATCACAGGGATCCTGTCGGGATGTTCATGGTGGCAGTGTCGCTTGCAGTGGCAGCCATTCCGGAAGGACTTCCGGCAATATCCACCATTATCCTCTCTATGGGTGTACGCAGGATGGTTAAGCACAATGCTATCATCAGGAAACTGCCTTCTGTCGAGACTCTCGGC
>JADILX010000073.1 GCA_017695025.1 Candidatus Cryptobacteroides excrementavium | reverse complement strand
ATATACTGTAGCGCCTCGGCATAGCAAAAACATTTGCTCTGCTCTCGGCTTCTGCGCAATTTGGCCTGACGGCCACATATACTGTTCACGCCTCGGCATAGCAAAAACATTTGCTCTGCTCTCGGCTTCTGCGCAATTTGGCCTGACGGCCACATATACTGTTCACGCCTCGGAAAAGGAAATTAAACAAGTTCATTTCCTTTTCTCTCGGCTTCTGCGTATATTTGTATCTCTAACATTTGCATTGGTGTTGAGGCCCGTGACAGCCTGTGCCAGTGCACAGAGCGGAACAGACATGTGCGATAACGTTGCTCTTGAAAATTTGAAGACGAGGCGGGCAATCAAGTCATATACCGGTCAGATGCCGCCAAAGGAACTCATAATGCAGGTGCTTGAAGCCGGTACTTATGCTCCTACGGGGAGGGGGCGCCAGTCTCCGGTCATCGTGGCTGTAACTGACAAAAAGATGCGCGACAGCCTGTCGAGGCTCAATGCTGCAGTCATGGGAGTCGATTCAGACCCCTTTTATGGGGCCCCGGTGGTGCTGGTCGTGCTGGCAGACAGACAATGCCCGACATATATTTATGATGGCTCGCTTGTGATGGGCAATCTCCTCAATGCTGCACACGCCGTAGGGCTTGGCAGTTGCTGGATACATAGAGCCAAAGAAGTCTTCGACAGCCCTGAAGGCAAGGCTCTACTGAAAGAGTGGGGCATAGATGGCGATTACGAAGGCATCGGCAACTGCATCCTCGGCTACCCGGCACAGGATGCTCCTGCTCCAAAGCCTCGCAAGGCCGACTATATACGTTTTATTGAATAAATCCGGCTTGTCTACCGGTTTTCTGGTGACTATGGACATAAAGGCAAACATTCTTGAAGCCATCGGCATGACTCCGATGGTGAAGATCAACAGGCTTTCTCCCAATCCTTCCGTTAATATCTATGCAAAGGTCGAAGGCGCCAATCCGAGCGGAAGCATAAAAGACCGGATAGCGGTCAAGATGATTGAAGAGGCGGAACGTGACGGGAGACTGCGTCCGGGACAGACTATAATTGAGGCAACCTCTGGAAATACCGGCATCGGTCTGGCTGTCGTCGGAGTCGTAAAAGGCTACCCTGTCGAGATTGTCATGAGCGAGGCTGTATCGGTCGAAAGACGCAAGATCATCAGGGCATATGGGGGTAAAGTCACGCTTACTCCTGCTGCTGACGGCACAGACGGAGCCATCCGCCTTGCAAGAAAACTTGTGGCAGAGAACCCCAGCAAATATTTTATGCCGGACCAGTTTTCCAATGCGGCCAACTATCTGGCCCATTATGAGAATACGGCGTTGGAGATCTGGCAGCAGACTGGCGGGAGAATAGACTATCTCGTCTGTGCTCTTGGCACTTCGGGGACGTTGATGGGCCTGTCAAAATTTCTGAAGACCATGAAGCCTTCCATCAGGGTCGTATGCGCGCATCCGACAAAGGGGCATTATATACAGGGACTTAAAAATATGGAGGAAGCCATCGTCCCGGGCATATATGACCCGTCTGCAATCGACATTCAGGAACTTGTCGAGAGTGAAGAGGCCATCGGCATGGCAAGAGAAATCATAGCCAAAGAAGGTATATTTGCTGGCATGAGCAGCGGGGCTGCGATGCTTGCGGCAGTCCGTACAGCGGAGCGTATTCCATCTGGTGATATTGTCGTGCTGCTTCCTGACCGGGCGGAAAAATATCTGTCTACGACCATGTTCGACCCGTTTGACGAATAGATTTCCGTCAATGTGAAAGATATGAAAAAAGCACCTGCGGCTTGGCTGCAAGTGCTTGACTTTTAATGTGTTTTCTCGTGCTCCTGAACCAGGACTTGAACCTGGGACCCTCTGATTAACAGTCAGATGCTCTAACCAACTGAGCTATTCAGGAATGTTTTCCCATCAGGTTTTCTTTCAAATGGGATTGCAAAGGTACAATAAAAATTTGATGCTGCAAATTTTTTCTGGATTTTCTGCTCGATTTTTCAGAAATTGTATGATAAATGTTACCTTTGTGACTCTTGAACCAGAACTGATTATTCTTATGGATATAGATCTTCTGTCAAAGATGGTTAGGCAACTGATTCTAGAGCACGACAAAGTGTTCTTGCCGGGATTGGGTGCTTTTGTCGCCGAGATAGTACCTTCAACATTCTCTGACAAGGGGTATACTGTCAATCCTCCATACAGGAGGCTTTCTTTCCGGACCAGGGCAGAAGAGGATTCGCTGCTTGCCGGACTGTATGCGGCATCCAACAATGTTCCTGCCGATGTCGCCGGAAGGATAATCCTGGATTTCACCACGGAACTTGGCAATGTCCTTAAGACAAAGAAGACCGTTGTATTTCCCGGGCTCGGCAGGTTGAGGGCTACGAAAGAAAACAATTTCTTTTTTGTCCCGGATGAAGATCTTGACATATATCCTGATGGGTTCGGTCTTGAGCCGGTGTCTTTGAAGTCGCACAGGCCGGAAGAGGTTGCTGCCCTTGTTTCAGGACTGCATTCTGTGGTTTCCGGACAGTCAGAGGTATCGGCATCTTCAGCAGTATTGCCGGATGTCTCCGGGAACGCGGATGGCCGGGCCGATGGAAACACAGAGGACACGATGGCGGATCCTGCCGGAGAAACGGATGAGCCGGCAACACAGGACCAGTCTTCTGGCTGCAGCGAGGATATGGAGATGGCTGAAACACACGGGCAGGTTTCAGACAATGACGAGGACATGGAGCCGCAAGATCCGCAGACCCCGCAGTCTCAGGCTTCAGCCCATGCAGAAGACATCCAGAGCGATGTGGTGGAAGGGCATTCTATAGATTCTGCAGGCGTCAGGAATGGGAAGCGGCTGTGGATTGCTGTTGCATGTGTCATCGGAGGGCTGGCTTTACTTCTGCTTCTTTACGTGGTGCTGACACACATTTTCCCGGAGTTCATGAATTCGGTGCTGTACAGTCCTGAAGAACTTGAAATCATCAGGTATGGGAGCCGGTAGTTTGTTTTATTAGGTATTAAATGTTACTTTTGCCGGCGTTTCCAATATTCGGACATGAAAGACAGATATTCTCAGCAGATAGTCATACCTTGTTATCAGACTGATGCCGCAAAACTTCTGAAGCCGGCGTCCTTTATGGATATGGCTCAGGAGGCAGCCAACAGGCATGCCGATATACTGGGTTTTGGATATGATGACCTTTCCCGTACAAGGACTCTATGGGTGCTTTCCAGGATGCATGTGAGGTTTGTCCGCCATCCTGAATGGAGAGAAGAAGTCAATTTTGAGACGTGGCATAAAGGCCCGTCCAGACTCTTTTATCTCAGGGATTTCAGGATGACTTCAAAGGAAGGGGAGACACTTGTGGAGGCAACAACGTCATGGCTTGTCATCGATATTGACACGAGACGGATTGTCAGAAGCCTG
Source organism: Candidatus Cryptobacteroides excrementavium (assembly GCA_017695025.1). Lineage (GTDB taxonomy): Bacteria > Bacteroidota > Bacteroidia > Bacteroidales > UBA932 > Cryptobacteroides > Cryptobacteroides excrementavium. The sequence goes on along the minus strand of JADILX010000073.1, from coordinate 14,676 downwards.
GAAATGGGCTCTTTGAACAGCGCCTGTCCTGAACATGCCATAGCGGAGCCTTGCGACAAGGTACAGATGCCGTCTGATGTGGAGCCTGAGTCTGCAGGTGAGCATGTGGTGGCATATTCCGATGTAGACTTGAACGGGCATACCAACAACGCCATGTATCTTGTGTGGGCGATGGATGCTGTCGATTATGAAGTGGCGTCTTCAAGGCAGATGAAGGAGATGAAGATAAATTTCAATCACGAGACACGTCCTGGAGATACAGTCTCGCTATACCGGACAAGGCAGGATGTTGCCGGAGGGATAAAGTATTGTGTGGAAGGAAAGTCAGGCGACCGTCAGGCATTCTGTGTCGAAATGCTGTTCTGAAATTAATTTAATCAAGATATTATGAGTGATTTGTTTTTTGGACAGGGAACCGGACATTCCATAATGCTTCTCGCATTTGTGATCGCTGTCGGTCTCCTGCTGGGAAAAATCAGGATCAAGGGTGTTTCGCTCGGGTCAACATGGATTCTGTTTGTGGGGATTCTGTTGAGCCATTTCGGCTTCCGCGCGGATTCTTCCCTCCTGCATTTCCTTAAGGAATTCGGACTTATCCTTTTTGTCTTTTCAATCGGGCTTCAGGTCGGCCCAGGATTCTTCCATTCATTCAAGAGCGGCGGACTCAAACTGAACATGCTTGCAGTTGCGCTTGTGCTCATAGGGGTGATAACTACCTATGTCATCCATCTTGTGACAAAGGAAAACCTCGTTACTCTGACCGGCGTGATGTCCGGTGCCGTGACCAATACCCCTGGTCTCGGTGCTGCACAGCAGACTTACCTTGATGCCACTGCCGGCTCGTTCATCCACGAGACTACATCTCCGGACATCGCTTCATCTCTTGCTTCCGGCTATGCCGTGGCCTATCCGATAGGCGTGCTCGGTGTAATCCTTGTGCTGATGCTCACCAAGGCCCTTTTCAGGGTAGACCTCAAGAAAGAGGAAGATGAGACGAACAGCAAGGAGACAGGTATGGATTCTCCTCAAAGGCTGGCATTCTGCATCAAGAATCCTGCTGTTTTCGGAAAGACGATACTCGAGGCGAGCCATGCGATAGAGAACAAGTTCATCATCTCCAGGGTCTACCGTAATGGCGCTGTTACCGTACCGGTGGCATCTACTGTGCTTCATGAGGGCGACGATGTGCTTGTAGTCACAGCGCAGAGTTCTGTTGAGGCTGTCACCATGCTTTTCGGTGAGCAGATAGACATGCCGAAAGAGGCATGGGACAAGATAGATGCGTCTATGGAGGTCAGAAAACTTACCATCACCAGGACATCCATGACAGGAAAACGTCTGAAGGAACTCAAGATCAGGACCAACTACGGCGTCAGCATCACCCGGGTCAACCGTGGCGGAATAGACCTCGTGGCCAACCCGGATCTCATAGTCCAGATGGGGGACAGCCTGCTTGTAGTCGGCCATGACAAGGATATCAACCAGGTGGCGAAATTCGTGGGCAACTCAAGGACAGGACTCAATCATCCTAACCTTATCCCGATTTTCTTCGGTATTGCTCTCGGTGTGCTCTTCGGTTCCATTCCTATCGCGATACCGGGCATCCCTCAGGCCATTAAGTTCGGCCTTGCAGGCGGCCCTCTCATCATAGCCATCCTGCTCGGGTATTTCGGCCCTAAACTGAAGATTACTACGTATACTACCATGAGTGCCAATCTGATGCTCAGGGAAATCGGTATCTCTGTTTTCCTTGCTGCAGTAGGACTTGGGGCCGGCGAGAATTTTGTCAGTTCAATTGTCAATGGCGGTTACTGGTGGATTCTGTACGGTGCTCTCATCACCCTCATCCCGACAGCCCTTGTGGCTATTCTCGGCAGGGCAGTGTTCAAACTTAATTTTTATCAGATCTGCGGTCTCGTATCCGGAAGTTGTACCAACCCTCCGGTCCTCGCATTTGCCCAGAATGCATATGGCACGGACTATACTTCCGTAAGTTATGCGACGGTATACCCTCTGGCGATGTTCATGAGGGTGCTGGTGGCGCAGATCCTTATATTGATAGCAGTAGCATAGCCGGCCATGGATGCAGATAAGTCAGCCATGACGCAGGAGCATATTGGAGAGATAGCGGAGTTCATATCCCGCTATCTCTCTTATATGTTGGGCGCTGGCGTACATACATCGAGGGTAGTCCGCAACAGCAAGCGTATAGGGGCTGCGCTCGGGACCGATGTGAGTATCCATACTTCCCAGAAGACAGCCATGGTGACTGTCCGGGGCAGGGACGTGCATTTTATGGATACCAGAGTAGTAGACATTCCTGCCTTTCCGATCAGTTTCGAGTGGAATGCAGACCTGAGTGCATTGAGTTGGGCTGCATATGACAGGAAGATGACATTGAAAGAGATTAGCGACAGATTCGATGAACTTGTGTCCAAGCCAAGGATGAATCCAGTGTTCGTCCTTTTCATGGCTTCCCTGGCCAATGCATCATTCTGCCGTCTGTTCGGAGGGGACATATGGGCAATGCTCATTACTTTTACATCCACGATGATAGGCTTTTTTACAAGGCAGCATCTTGCCAGACGCCATGTCAACCATTATATCGTGTTTATTGTCTCGGCATTTGTGGCATCTATCTGTGCTTCGACTGCGTTGTCCCTCGGTATTGATACGGCTGAGATTGCCCTCGCCACAAGCGTGCTGTATCTTGTGCCAGGCGTGCCGCTCATAAACGGTGTGATAGACATTACCGACGGCCACATCCAGATAGGGATAAGCCGGCTTGTTAATGCCCTGATGCTTATTGTCTGCATTGCAATCGGCATGTCAGGGACCCTCATGCTCGTTAAAGACAGTTTGTTATGATTGCAGCAGATATAATATCCGACGGGCTGTTTGCGGCCGTCGCAGCCATGGGGTTCGGCTCTATTTCCGACCCTCCGATGCGGGCATTCAAATACATTGCCCTCCTTGCTGCCCTCGGGCATGCCACCAGGTATTGTCTAATGACATTTCTTGGCGTTGACATAGCCTCCGCCTCATTTGTGGCGGCATTTATCATAGGTACAGGCAGCGTATGGGCGGGTAAGAAAGTATTCTGTCCGATGACGGTGCTTTATATTCCGGCCCTGCTGCCAATGGTCCCGGGGACTTATGCCTACAAGACCGTATTCTCGCTCATAATGTTCCTGCAGGGAATATCTTCTCCTACTCAGGGCAGCGAATACCTGCAGTCGATGATATTCAACGGGGCGGTTTCGTTCAGTGTCATCTTCATGCTGGCTGTGGGGGCTACCGTGCCGGTGTTCCTGCTGAGGGAGAAGGCCAATTCGATGACCCGCGGGTCAAGATACATTTAGCCTATGGAATCTTTCTGGAATTCGATATCTGCATATAATGCAGAGACCTGGCCATGGCAACTGGCTTTCATGGCTGTCGCCGTGGTGCTGACACTCGTGCTCTGGTTCAGGCCATGTACTTGGGCCAAGGTGGCAATGAAGGTCTATATGGTGGCAGTTTCCCTGTGGATTGCCCTGGTGTACTATCTGAAATATGCGATGAACAGGGACTACTCGGAGGTCATAGCCATATTCTGGTGCATGGTCGCGGCCGCATGGGTATATGATCTTGCAACTCATTTTTCCTCATTCCAGAAGTCCGGGAAATACAGGGGCTGGGGAATTGTAGTGCTTCTGCTCCCGCTGGCCTATCCTGTAATTTCCTTGGCAAGAGGGCTTGAGTTCCCGATGATTACCACCCCGATGCTTCCGAGTGCCGTTGCCCTGTACATGCTCGGCATGCTCATGGCATTCAGCCGGAAAATCAATTTCTTTGCCTTTATCTTCATAGTCCATTGGGCTGTGATAGCCATTTCCAAGATAGTATTTTTCAATATACCCGAAGACATCCTGCTGGCTGCCGCATGCCTTCCTGCGATGTTCCTTTTTTTCAAGGATACCGCAGCTGCAGATGAAGATGCTTCAAAGCCATCGGAAACGGCAGTGAAGACAGTTATTTTTATTGTTGTGGTGCTGATAGGCGCCAGTATGCTGACAGAATATGTTTGAACTTATCTACCCTGATGATGCCGCTCCTGTCATTCCTGCCCCTGACGTCAATTCAGCCGTGGCAAGGGCAAATTCATGCTCCATGCAGGCAGGGGCTGTAAATGTGCATCCTGGAAAGGCTGCGGAGTATTTCCCTGTGATACAGGAAAACGGCATGGTCATCGGCCGGGCTGAAAGGTCCTATTGCCATTCTCCGGCAAAACCTCTTCATCCGGTTGTCCATCTGCACATCATTGACCGGTATTCCCGGCTTTACCTGCAGAAGCGTTCCATGAAGAAAGATATTCAGCCAGGCAAATGGGATACGGCTGTCGGCGGACACGTGGATTATGGGGAGAGTATCCAGGAGGCTTTGTTCAGGGAGGCATATGAAGAACTCGGTTTCAGGGAGTTCAATCCCGTATGGCTCATGTCGTACGTGTTCGAGTCGGATGTGGAAAGGGAGATGGTCAATGTCTTTGCTGCCGTAGGAAGTTTTTCCCTGAGACCCGACCATGATGAAGTCGATGAGATCAAGGCCTGGGATCTGGAGAGTATAGATGAAAATTTGGGGAAATCGCTCTTTACCCCTAACTTTGAACAAGAGTATGTCAGGGTTCGTGCCGGGCTGCTGTCATTGCTGTAGGCGGGGCCGCTGCACGGATTCACAATGAAAATCAAGGGAAATGGCCAGTATAGAATGTTTCATGCCGGAAATGCCGGAGGATGGTATCGGGACTGCCCTGGAGTATTTCAGCAAGAACAGTACATTCGTCGGAATGACTGTGCTTCCGGAGACTTCGGTGAGGAAGACCTCAATACTGAAAAGTATTGCCGATGCAGTCTCCTCTGAATACCTGCTTCTCTGTACGGGGGAGATGGCTGTGACGCCAGGCATGTATGCCCTCGACAGGTTTGTTGCCGTTGCCGAGGACAGCGGCGCCGATATGGTATATTCAGACCGTTATGACTTTGTCCATTCTGATGAGAACGGCGGCAGGCTGCTCCTGCATCCTCTGATTGACTGCCTGAAGGGTGCGCTCAGGGATGACTTCGATTTCGGCCCGGTACTCGTGTTCCGTTCATCTTCATTCAGGAAGGCGGTGCGGGAGATGAAGGAAGAGTATCTGTATGGCGCCCTGTATGACCTGCGTCTCAGGATGAAGAAGATAGTCCATCTGAGAGAGCCGCTTTATACGGCAGTCCCGAGGGATTTCAGGAAATCCGGAGAAAGGCAGTTCGACTATGTCGATCCGAAAAACAGGGATGTGCAGAAGGAGATGGAGACCATCTGTACGGAACATCTGAAACGGATAGGGGCTTTCCTGTGCCCTGTGCCTGCAGATTCCCCTGATGCCGTGCCGGTCATTTGCCCGGGCTCTACGGTAACTCCGGAGCCGGCCGGCTGTCCTGTAAAGGCGTCTGTCATAATCCCGGTATTCAACCGTGCAGGGACAATCCGCGATGCAGTGGAAAGTGCATTGTCCCAGGAATGCGATTTCGGCTACAATGTCATAGTGGTTGACAACCATTCGACAGACGGCACGACAGAACTGCTGGAAAGGCTTGTGGAAGAGACTTCATCATCAGAAGCCGTATCCGCTGGCGGCCCATGCGGCGGACAGAGGCTGATACATATTGTTCCGGAAGACCGGGGGCTTGGTATAGGTGGCTGCTGGAATCTTGCTGTACAGGACTCCCGTTGCGGGGAATTTGCCGTTCAACTTGACAGTGACGATGTATATTCCGGGCATGGCTCATTGGCCCGGATAGTGGAGGGATTTGACAATATGAAGTGCGCCATGGTCATAGGCAGTTATCTGATGACGGACTTCGGACTGAATCCCATACCTCCCGGAGTGATAGACCATCGTGAGTGGACTGACAGTAACGGGATGAACAACGCATTGCGGATCAACGGCCTCGGAGCCCCGAGGGCTTTCAGGACATCATTGCTGAGAAAATTCCGCTTCCCGGATGTGAGTTATGGGGAGGACTATGCCATGGGGCTGAGAATCAGCAGGGAATACAGGATAGGACGCATATATGACGTCCTGTATTACTGCAGGAGATGGGAAGGTAATTCCGATGCCGCCCTTGACATTGGCCGTCTCAATGCCAACAATCTCTACAAGGACTCTCTGCGTACATGGGAGATAGAGGCGAGGATAGCAATGAACAGGAATAATGGCGGACATTAATTCTATATGAAGTGAAGAAATCGTTGGATAATTTCACAAATGACCAGTTGTCACGCTGGCCTTTGGCCAGAGACAATTACCGGGCACTGAAGAATGCGGAGGTAAGGGCAATCCGGGCGGGAGGACTGGATGTGAAACTGCAGTACAATCCTGCACGGATAGTCTCTACTGCCGCCAAAGTGGATGCGGCCTCCATCAGCGTCAGGAAGTGCTTCCTTTGCCGGGAAAACAGGCCGGAAGACCAGATAAGCCTGAAATTTGACGGCCGCAAAGGCAAGAAATACGATATCCTTGTCAATCCATATCCGATATTCAATGGACATTTTGTCATAGCCATGGACAGGCATTGCCCCCAGTCGATATGGAACAGATATGTCGACATGCTTGACCTTGCAAAGGCATATCAGAAGCATGTATTCATGTACAATGGGCCTGAATGCGGGGCTTCTGCCCCGGATCATCATCATTTCCAGGCGGCGGGGAGAGGTCTTTTGCCTCTTGAGAAAGATGTGGATGCTCTTCTTGACGCAACTGATGGGCAGACGCCGGTGCCGGATGCGGTAAAAGACTGCTCCGGGGAAAAAGGCGGGACACTTGAATACCTTGCTTCGGTAAAGGAAGCAAGACTGTACCATTACCGGAAGTTTACACGCGGTATTTTCGTGCTCAGGGCCAGGACAGCCAAGTCGATGGCAAAACTTTTCTACCGTCTTCTCGACTGTGTCCCGGTCAAGGACGGGGACAATGAGCCGCGTTTCAATCTGATTGTCTGGTATGGCGGCGGGGAATACCGTTCGGCCGTGATGTTCAGGGACAGGCACAGGCCGTCGCATTATTATTCAGCAGAGCCGGGGCATCTCCTTCTGAGTCCTGGCTGTGCCGATATGGCGGGATTCTTTGTCGTTCCCCGCAAGGAGGATTTTGAAAAGATTACTCCGGCTATTCTTGACGAGGTGCTGTCGGAAGTCTCGATGTCTTCTGCAGACGAGCATCTGGCCATATGGCGTCTTACAAGGACCCAGCCGCTGCTTTCAGTCGGTATCATGGCGGCGGAAGAGATTGTCTTTGAGATTCTGTCTGACGGGGCCGGGGTCAGGAAGGCTGTCTGGAGAGACGGGAAGATAGAGTATGACGGCGCGTTGTATGATGAACTCTATTTTGAGGCCCAGACCCTGTCCACAATGTTTGCCGGGCCGGACTTTATCCTTCATGACGTCGTGATAGGGGCAGGTTTCCATTGGGAGCGGAAAGAGACCCAGAAGTTTGCCGGTGCCTTGAAGATTGTTGTAGAAGGGAAATGCCTGCGGGCCATCAATGTGATAGGGGTGGAAGACTATCTTTTGAGCGTGATTTCTTCCGAGATGAAATCCACATCTTCTGAAGAGTTTCTGAAGGCGCATGCCGTCATATCCCGCTCGTGGGTGATGTCGAGGATTATGCCGGGAACCCATGACGTTCCCGCCCGGCCTGTCTCCGCCTCTCCGGATGAAGTGGTGAAATGGTATGGACACGAGGACCACAATGGATTTGACGTATGTGCAGATGACCATTGCCAGCGATATCAGGGGTTGACAAGGGCAGCAGGCGAGACTGTCAGGAAAGCGATAGATTCCACATGGGGCGAGGTGCTTGCATATGACGGCCGGCTGTGTGATGCAAGATTCTCCAAATGTTGCGGCGGGATGACAGAAACATTCTCCACATGCTGGGATGATGTTGATTACCCGTACCTGCAGCCTGTTCCCGATACCGCACAGGGATGCCCGTCCGGGCTTGACCTGTCTGAAGAACATGATGCCAGGCGCTGGATAGAGGAGCCGTCTGTGGCAGAGTCCTCCTTCTGCAATACTTCCGACCCCGGAGTGCTTTCACAGGTGCTCAATGACTATGACCGGGAAAGCCCTGACTTTTTCAGGTGGATGGTGTCATATGGCAGGGATGAACTGTCCGGTCTTGTCAGAGAGCGTACAGGTCAGGATATAGGGGGGATGCTGGCGTTGCATCCTCTGCACAGGGGCCCGTCCGGAAGGCTGGACAGGCTTGAGATTGTCGGGACGAAGAAGACCATCGTCATTGGCAAGGAACTCGAGATAAGGCGTGTGCTTTCGCATTCGCATCTGAAGAGTTCGGCTTTTGTCGTTGACTATTATGACAGGGACGGCAGGCCGGTCGCCCTTGACGGTAACGGCAGTCCGGCTGCCGGATTTGAAACTGTCGTGCTCCGTGGAGCAGGGTGGGGGCACGGCGTGGGCCTCTGCCAGATAGGGGCGGCAATGATGGCTTTCAGGGGATACGGCTACCGTGATATTCTTGCACACTATTATACGGGAGCCGTGGTCTCCAGGCTGGATCAGCAACTTGCTTGACGGAACATAATATGATGACAGGACGACAGATATCTCCATGGGCGTGGGTCTCCACCCTTTATTTTGCCGAAGGAATCCCGTATTTCATCGTCAACACCATTTCGGTCATCATGTTCAAGAATATGGGCATGTCCAACGGGGATGTGGCCATGTACACGGGGCTTCTCTATCTTCCGTGGGTAATAAAGCCCCTCTGGAGTCCTTTTGTGGATATTATCAGGACTAAAAGATGGTGGGTGGTGGCAATGCAGACCGTAATGTCAGCGGCCTTTGCGCTTGCGGCATTTTCATTGCCCGATCCGTCTCCCGGGACTATTTCAGGCGGTCATGCCCCTGTGTCTCTCTTTGTGGTGACTCTGGTGCTGTTCTGGGTGGCTGCATTTGCTTCTGCCACTCATGACATAGCCGCTGACGGATACTATATGCTTGTGCTCGATGACCGCAGGCAGTCTCTTTTTGTGGGCATAAGGAGTACTTTCTACAGGCTTGCCTCGATTTTCGGCCAAGGAGTCCTTGTCGTAGTGGCCGGTATTCTGGAGACAAAACTTGGTGACATCCCGGCGGCATGGTTCATCACTATGCTTGTCTGTGCCGTCCTGTTTGCCGGACTTACCCTGTACCATGCCTTTGTCCTTCCGTATGAGAATGGAGATCCGGGCATTGCCGGGGGCCGTGGCGGGAAGAATACTGATATCCGGAAGAATACAGAGGCAGGGAAGAGGGCAGGGGAAATTTTCAGGGAGTTCGGCCGGACATTCGCTACATTTTTCAGAAAGGAATATGTGTGGACAGCCATAATATTCATGCTGCTGTACAGGCTTCCGGAGGCGTTCCTCCTCAAAATGATGAATCCGTTCCTTCTCGACCCTGCAGAAGCCGGCGGACTCGGCCTTTCCACGGAGAATGTGGGCATAGTCTACGGGACTGTCGGGGTGGCGGCTCTCACAGTCGGCGGTATCATAGGTGGCATAGTGGCATCGCGTCTCGGGCTGAAGAAGTCCCTGTGGCCGATGTCCATGTCTATGACTCTTCCTTGTCTGACATTCGTATGGCTTGCCATGGTACAGCCAGACAGTCTGCTTGCCGTCTGTATCTGTGTGCTTGTCGAACAGTTCGGTTACGGGTTTGGTTTCACAGCATATATGCTGTACATGATGTATTTTTCGGACGGGGAGTTCAAGACTTCGCATTATTCCATATGCACTGCCTTCATGGCCTTGAGCATGATGCTTCCCGGGATGGTTGCAGGTTATCTTCAGGAATGGCTCGGCTATCAGGGCTTTTTCTGGATGGTCATGGCCTGCTGTCTTGCTACGGTTGCCGTCACAGTAGCCGTCATGCGGAGGATAGGGAAAGGTTAGTACGGATATGGTGCGGAATTTGGATAGACCGGGATGGAATCAAAAATAACGGATATGAAAAGGTTTTTTATTGCGGGGGCGGCTGCCTCTGCCTTGATGCTTGCCGCAGGCTGTGGCCAGAATGTAACTTCCGGGACTCCGGAGCAGAATGGTTCCAGAACAGGCTATTCCCTGGCGTTTTTTAGGAATGTGTCTGCGCATGAGGGTGAAGACAGCAATGTGCTTGTATCTCCATACAGTGCCGGTGTTGCCCTTTCGATGCTTGCCGACGGGGCGGAGGGCCAGACCAGGGATGAGATTGTCGCCGCTCTTGGCGGATGTACATTTGCCGGAGATACCTTGGCTGCGGATTCTCTCGTAGATGTCCGTTCAGCCAATTCAGCATGGCTCCGTTCCGGATTTGGCCTGAAAAAGGAATATGTGCAGCGGCTTGAGAAGACATACGGGGCTATGATTGCCGAAAAGGACTTTTCCTCCCTAGATGCCGCGGATGCCATCAATGCCTGGTGTGCTGACAATACGGAAGGCAGGATTACCGAGATTGTCGACCGGATAAGTCCGGACATGATGATGTTTCTTGTCAATGCATTGTATTTCAAGGCTCCATGGGAAAAAGCCTTCAGTCCAGAGCGGACATCGGACTGTACATTCTATGGCTCTGCAGGCGAACGTAAGGTGCCGATGATGAGCATAAGGGAAGACTTCCGTTATGCGGAATGGCAAGGCAGCCAGTTGATAGAACTGCCGTATGCCGGCGGCCGCTATTCCATGCTCATTGCGCTCCCGGCCGAGGGGCTGGACATGGAGACTGCCGTGTCCTGCCTTTCCGAAAAGGCCTATGAAGCCGCTCTCGCTTCAATGCAGAAGAGGAAAGTGGCCCTGACCCTCCCTAAATTCAGGTTTGATACGGACATGACCCTCAATACTGTGCTCTATGGAATGGGAATCAAAAAGGCATTCTCGTCTTCTGCCCGGTTCGGCCTCATGTCAGAAACTCCGGTGACAGTGGACCAGGTAAGGCAGAAATGTTTCATTGAGGTCAATGAAGAAGGCTCCGAGGCTGCCGCAGTCACCAGTATAGGCTTGCGCCTCACTTCAGCCCGTCCGGTCGAAATGGCAGTTGACATGACTGTAGACAGACCGTTCCTGTTTGCCCTTGTTGACAGAGACGGAGGGGATATCCTCTTCCTGGGCAGAGTCATGAATATCGAATAAACAGTATCCTGATATGAATATTATCGCTGCAAGATTTTCCGGATGGCTGGCTGTCTTTCTCATGGCGGCCATGATGTCCGCTCCTCTTCATGGTGCTGTACCTGCCGGCCATGAGCCTGCCATGTCAGTACAGAAGCAGCGCCGCAATACAGGCCCTGCGGTATCTCCAGGCATCGAAGTGCTGAGAGAAAAGGGGTTTCCTGGCCTGAAAGGGAAGCGTGTAGGGCTTGTCACCAATCCGAGCGGGGTGGACAGTCATCTGCGTTCAACCATAGACATCCTCTACAATGCCCCTGGGGTAGAACTTGTTGCCCTTTACGGCCCTGAACATGGGGTGCGCGGGGATACATATGCCGGAGGTAAAGTATCTGACTCTACCGACCCTGCCACCGGACTTCCCGTCTACTCCCTTTACGGGCCGACAAGGAAGCCGACACCGGAGATGCTCAAGGGCATCGATGTGATGGTCTATGACATACAGGATGTCGGGGCACGCTCATATACGTTTATAAGCACTCTCGGTCTTGTGATGGAGGCATGTGCCGGGCAGGGGATAGAGGTGATGGTGCTTGACCGGCCAAATCCCCTTGGCGGCAATAAGGTCGAGGGGAGTTATGTCGAACCTGGCTTCTTTTCATTTGTCAGCCAGTACAGGATACCTTATATATATGGGCTCACTGTCGGGGAACTCGCAATGCTGATCAACGAGGAGGGGCTAAATTGCGGACAGTCCGGCAGACAGGAACCTGCAAGATGCCGGCTTACCGTTATCCCCATGAAAGGATGGCGCCGCAGCATGCTGTATCAGGACACAGGGCTGCCATGGGTGCTGCCGTCTCCGAACATTCCCGACGACAGTTCTCCCAAATACTATTGTGCAGCAGGTGTATGCGGGGAACTGTACGGCTTTCTCAACATAGGGATAGGCTATACATTGCCGTTCCAGGTCTTTGCAGAAGAATGGATTGACCCTGACAGCCTGAAGGAACTTCTTGACAGTTATGGTATACCCGGGGTAGAGTTCCGTACCATAAGTTTCAAGCCTTTCTCAGGACGGTCGGCAGGAAAACTTGTCAGAGGCGTGCAATATTTTTTCACGGATTATGATGCTGCCCCGGTAACTCTCGTGCAGTTCTATGTGATGCAGGCTGTTGCCACCCTGTATCCGGACAAGAAACCTTTCGGGACAGCCACCGGCATCGGGCTTTTCGACAAGGTGTGCGGTTCGGATTATATCAGGAATACATTCGGAAGACGCTATAAGGTGTCGGATATCCGTGCTTTCTGGGACAAGGACATTGAGGATTTCAGGAAACTCTCGGCAAGATACCGCCTCTACAGATGACCCTTCCACGTGTTATAAATAGGCCTGCAGGACGGAATTGAAATCTGATGCAGCTGTTTTCTCTGCATGTTGTAACATAATGGTAATCTTTTGTAACAATATTATAGAAAACCGTTAAAATATTTTTCATTTTGTACCAGTATTTTTGCCGCCGTATTGAAAAGGTAAGAATAATATGGTGCAAATGAAGACCGGATGGACCGGGATTGTGCAGAGCGGGCTGGTATTTACGCTCATCAGTCTTTTTTTTATCAGTGCCGCAGTTGATGCGGCTGCAGCCGGACAGGAAAAAATCAGAGGCAAGGTTGTAGACATCATTACAGGAGAGCCTCTTATCGGAGCCGGTGTCATTATACAGAATACAACGCAAGGTACGGTTACAGACCTTGACGGAATCTATGAACTTGACCTTCCGGACGGAGAACATTATCTGACAGTCTCCTATATCGGCTACAGGCCTGCTGCTGTTCTGGTTGCTGTGGGCAAAAACGGAGCCAGGGCATCTCTGGCAGGAGATCCTGAGACGGACGGCTCGTTTGTGCTGACAGCCAACGGCCTTATAACAGTATCTCTGGCTCCCGACGAGAAAGTCCTTGAAAATGCAGTTGTCACTGCCAGGAAAAACCTCGAGTCTCTCCAGGCCCTCCAGAACGAACGTATCTCTTCAGGTTTCGCGATTGAGAATATGGGAGCCAGGGAGATGAGCATCAAGGGTATATCCAATGCCCAGGAAAGTGTCGCCAAACTTTCCGGTATCTCCATCGCAAACGCCGGCCAGCTTATTGTCCGCGGACTCGGGGACCGCTACAGTACCACGACTCTCAACGGACTTCCGATTGCATCCCCGAACCCCGACAATAAACTCATCCCGCTGGATATCTTCCCGGCCTCTACAATCCAGAATATCACAGTGAGCAAGGTCTACGAGGCAAGTTCTTTCGCCGATTATTCCGGAGCGCATGTGGACATCAGCACGAAAGAAGGCCAGGGAGAGGATTTCTTCAACATTTCTTTCTCGACAGGCGGATATTTCCATACCCTTGCCAATGATTTCTACAGGATGGACGGCAAGAGCCTCTTTCTGTCCCCAAAACTCGACCCTACGGCAAATAACATAGCATACAGCGACTTCAATGCCTACTCGAAGTCGAAAGATATCTTCGGGACCTCGTTCCGGACATTCAGAAAGAATCCGCTTCCTGACCTTGACGGGGGCATAGGTTTCGGCAAGAATTTCAAAGTAGGGGGCCAGACCCTCAGCCTGGTGGCTTCCGCAAGCATCAAGACAGGTGACGAGACCATGACGGATGCTTTCTACAGGACATACGAGGCGAGTTCGGAAGGAAGCATGCAGAGCGACTACAACTATGACAGTTATACCCGGAAGATAGACATTGCCGCCCTCGTCGATATGGACTATACCCTCAGGGAAAGCGACAACATCGGTCTTACAGTCTTTTTTGCCAGGAATGCCAAGGACACGCATCTTGACCGGCGTGGCATGGACTATCAGGAGTCATATGACCTCGTGGGAAGCAACCAGGTGACACATTTCTACACCCTTCAGAATTACCAGTTATCCGGTCATCATGAAGTGGAAGACTGGCTCATTGACTGGGGTGCCTCCTATACCATGACTTCAAGCGATGAGCCTGACAGGAGACAGGTGATGTATCGCCGCGGTGCCGATGACCAGTGGTATTTCTTCAAACTCAACCAGCAGGAGACCCAGAGATACTTCGGCAGACTCGATGAGAATGAACTGGTTGCTGATATCAGGGCAACATACAGGTTCAACGAAGACGACAGGATCCGTTTCGGCCTCACAGCCAAAGACAAGATAAGGACTTTCCGTTCCACGAGGTTCTACTATGATGTCAAGGGAATCAACAATTCCATCTCGGACTTCCACAACCCTGATGCATACATCAATTTTGAAAATATCCAGAGCGGGCTTATCTCTGTGAACCGCAGCAAATATGACAGGGACCAGTACGATGCGTCCAATCTCATCGGGGCCGCTTTCGTGGAGACAGACCTGAAGTTCGGTGAAAAATGGTTCCTCAATGCCGGTCTCCGCATGGAGGCAAGCCGTCAGAGTGTTGACTACAACGACGATGTAGAGGACCTGACACGTAA
>JADILX010000072.1 GCA_017695025.1 Candidatus Cryptobacteroides excrementavium | reverse complement strand
GTTACTCCCGGGATAGCATTCAGTGATGTGCTGCTGGAGCAGAAAGAGCACAACTATCTTACAGGGCTGGCTTTTGACAATGACAGATGCGGGGCTGCATTCATTGACGTGTCCACTGGTACATTCCAGGTGGCGGAAGGGTCTCTGGACTATATCGGCACGCTGCTGTCATCTTTTGCCCCGAAAGAACTTCTTGTCCCGAAGAGTTATGCCAGAGGGGTAAGGGAGCGTTTCGGGGACAGTTATTATATTTCTACTCTCGACGAATGGGCCTTTGTCTATGATGCCTCTGTGGAAAAACTGAAGAAACAGTTCGGTGTCGACTCTCTGAAAGGGTTTGCCATCGATGTGTTCCCTCTCGGTGTTGCGGCGGCAGGTGCCCTTCTTGTGTATCTGGAGCAGACTCAGCATACAGGGCTGAAAAACATATGTTCCATATCGAGGATTGACGAGTCGAGGTTTGTGTGGATGGACAAGTTCACTTTCCGCAATCTTGAGATTTTCACTTCGGCTGCAGGAGGGGAGGGCGTCTCCCTCGTGTCTGTGATAGACAGATGTTCTTCCCC
The DNA here is from genome assembly GCA_017695025.1 of Candidatus Cryptobacteroides excrementavium. GTDB lineage: Bacteria > Bacteroidota > Bacteroidia > Bacteroidales > UBA932 > Cryptobacteroides > Cryptobacteroides excrementavium. Next base: position 7,899 of record JADILX010000072.1, on the reverse strand, counting down.
GATGGGCGCCCGTCTTCTGCGCACATGGCTGGCCATGCCCGTGATGGACATCGATGAACTCAATTCGAGATACGACGTTGTAGAATATTTCACGAAAGACCAGGAGTCTCTTCTTGCCGTCCAGGAGCGTATAGGTAATATCGGAGACCTCGAAAGGATAATCTCCCGTGCCGCTGCAGGCAAGATATCCCCGCGTGAAGTGATGCAACTCAAACGCGGACTGGAACAGATTGCCCCTGTCAGGGATCTTTGCCAGGGGAAGGGTGTGGCTCCGCTTGACAGGATGATGTCCGGCCTGGACGGATGCGGCCCGCTTATAGACAGGCTCGAAAATACCATGATGCCGGAGCCTGCAGCCGCAATAGGAAAGGGAGATGTCATCGCCCCGGGAGTCAGCGGGGAACTTGACAGTCTGCGCAACATAACAAGAAACAGCCGCGACATACTGTTGCAGATACAGCAGAGGGAAATGGAACGTACCGGCATCACATCCCTCAAAATCAACTACAACTCAGTTTTCGGCTATTATCTCGAAGTCCGCAATGCACACAAGGACAAGGTGCCAGAGGACTGGGTCAGAAAACAGACACTGGTCAATGCTGAAAGATACATTACAGCGGAACTCAAGGAATACGAGGAAAAGATTCTCGGTGCGGAAGAGAAGATTTATGCGCTCGAGTCCCGGATATATGCCGACCTTGTGGCTGTCATCCAGGACAATATCGCTTCGGTACAGAACAATTGCCGGATAATCTCCCGGCTGGATGTCCTCGCCGGTTTTGCAGACCTCGCAGTATCCAACAGATATTGCCGTCCTCAGGTCAATGACGGATATGCAATCGACATAAAGGCAGGGCGTCATCCGGTCATCGAGACACTTATGCCAGCCGGGGAGGAATTTGTCCCTAATGATGTCTTCCTTGACAACAAGACCCAGCAGATAATAATCCTTACCGGTCCGAACATGGCCGGAAAGTCAGCGCTTCTGAGACAGACTGCACTTATTGTACTGCTTGCACAGACAGGCTCTTTTGTCCCGGCGGAGTCTGCGTCCATAGGATATTGTGACAAACTCTTCACAAGGGTAGGAGCGACAGACAATATCTCAAGGGGGGAATCCACGTTCATGGTCGAGATGCTGGAGACATCCATGATTCTCCACAACCTTTCATCCCGCTCTCTTGTACTTCTGGATGAGATAGGCCGCGGGACATCTACATATGACGGGATGTCCATTGCAAGGGCCATAGTCGAATACATACATGAATCCGGACAAGGCGCAAAGACCCTGTTCGCCACCCATTACCATGAACTCAATGATATGGAGGACATCTATCCCCGTGTCAGGAACTATCATATCGCAGTAAAGGAGGTGGGGAAGAATGTCATCTTCCTGCGCAAGTTGAAAGAAGGAGGGGTGGCCCACAGTTTCGGTATCCATGTCGCCCGTCTTGCCGGTATGCCGAGGCAGGTGATAGAGTCGGCCGAGAATACTCTTGCCGCACTTGAAAAGCAGGAGAAAGGGGGAGATTCCGCCTTTACGGACAGGCATTCAGGGACGAAGGTACGCCCGCACAATGTAAAGGAAGGCCGTATCGAAAGTGACGGGTCTCTGCAACTGTCATTCTTCCAGTTGGAAGACCCGCTCCTGATGTCTCTTCGTGATGACCTCAATGCCGCCGATCTGAACAACATGACTCCGCTTCAGGCGTTCGACCTGCTCAGGGACATGAAATCCAAGATGGGCATATAAAGGCTACAGGAGGTTGGTCAGGAATATGATGATGACGGCCACCGGAGCGATGTACTTGATGAGGAAATAGATAAATCCTGAAATCCGGAGATTCCCTTTCAGGGTGCCGCCATTGGTAAATTCGTCTATGACATCCGGTTTCTTCATCTTCCACCCGACGAAAAGCACGATGAGCAGGGCACCTAAAGGCATGAGGAAATTGGCCGAGAACTTGTCCAGGAAATTGAATATGCTGTTCCCGAATATGCTGATTCCGGACAGTCTCCCGAAAGACAGGGAACACAGTATGCCGACAATCCATGTCACGGCAAATACAATCCAGGTCGAGGCTTTTCTTGACAGATGCTTTTCTTCAACGAGCCATGCCACGCCTACCTCTACAAGGGAGACTGATGATGTAAGGGCGGCAACAAGCAGGGCTATGAAGAACAGTATGGCTATTATCCCTCCGGCAGGCATGTTTGCAAATATGAACGGGAGTGTCTCGAATACCAGTCCCGGCCCCTCCTGAGGATTTAGCCCGAATGCGAATACTGCAGGCATGATGGCGCAACTTGCTATCAGGGCGAACATAAGGTCCGCAATGGCTGTCCATGTGGAGTTTGTGGCGATATTGGCGTCTTTTCGGGTGTATGAGCCATAAGTCAGCATTATGCCGAAGCCTACAGACAAGGAGAAGAAGCCCTGTCCGAGAGCCGCTGCACATACTTCAGGTGTTATCTTTGTAAAGTCAGGCCTGAACAGGTATATAAGCCCTTCCTTTGCCCCTGGCAGCGTGAAAGAGCGGACGGCTATGGCTATGACGGTAAGGAAAAGAAGCGGCATCATCACCTTGCCGAATTTTTCTATACCCTTGTTGACTCCTCCGAGAATCACAAGGGCTGTCAGCAGCAGGAAGACGGTGTGCCATAGGATTGGCATCCATGTGGATGTGATGAAACTGTTGAAGATGGTGCCGAGTTCTTCCCGGGTTGCCCCCTGGGTGAAACTGAATGTGCATGACTTGAACAGGTATTCAAGTGACCACCCTCCGATGACACTGTAATATGACACCACGAGCACAGGAGTCGCTACCATAAGTATTCCCGCCCATTTCCATACGCTGCCGGGAGCGAGTTTCCCGAAGGCCCTGAAAGCGTTTGTATGGCTGCGTCTGCCTACCATAATCTCGGAGAACAGGATCGGGAGGCACAGCAGAAATACCAGGATGATATAGACAAAGATAAAAGCGGCTCCTCCATAGACTCCCACCATATACGGGAATCTCCACAGGTTGCCAAGCCCGATGGCTGAGCCGGCCATCGCTACGAGTACACCGAATGTGCTCTTGAAATGTTCGCGTTCCATAAGTCCGTTTTAAAAAATATAGCCGTGCCTGTTACATGCGGTCTTTTTTCCTTCTGTACACGGCAAACCTGTACCTGAGGCCTGATCCGGGGTCAGAATATGTCTCTGACATTGATTCTGTTTCCCATATCTCCGGGTCTATGGCAGGGAAAAACGTGTCGGCCCCGTCCGGAGAAGTCTGCACATGGGTGATATACAGGCTGTCGGCTGCATCTATGGCCTGCCTGTAGATTTCCCCGCCTCCCATTACAAAACATTTTCCGGTATCTTCCTGTTTTTCCGCAATCTCAAAGGCTTCCTGCAGGGATGAGGCTGTGATGACACCGTCTTTTGCAAAATGGCGGGATACCACGATGTTCAGCCGTCCTGGCAGCGGACGGCCGATAGATTCAAATGTCTTTCTTCCCATTATCACCGGATGCCCTGAAGTGGTCTTCTTGAAATATTTCAGGTCATCGGAAATATGCCACAGCAGGGAATTGTCTTTCCCGATTGCGAGATTGTCCGCTATGGCAGCGATTATTGCCTTTTCCATTTCCGGGGTATGTTATTTTCTTGTGACTTTGATTCCCATTCCTCTCAGTCCCGGGAAATCTTTTTCATCCTGGATTTCTATTTCCATCTTCCAGATGCCGTATTCCTCCGGCCTTATGTTTTTTCTGTATGGCATCTCGTATTCCCGTGAAAATGATGTCATCATGCTGAAGCCTTCTTTGGGGATATATACTGTCTCGGCATATCTTTTCCCTCCCGGTGAAGTCAGCCTGATGTCAAGGGGAATACCTGATGGCATCCGGGCAAACCTTTTTTCTGTGGCGTCAATCCTCGTATATAAAGTCATGTCGTACAGGCATAGGCTGTCGGTCATGTCTATTGTAAAAGGATACAGTCCAGGTGTCTCCGTGTCACATGATTTGATGAATGTGCCGCTGGAGGCCGGTTCAGAACAGCACAGAAAGACGGGAATGAGCATTATGCACACCATTCCTGCAATGATTCCATGCCGGATGTTCCTTTTCATTCTGCTGTCAGGCTTCTTTCTTGCCTCTGTTGTTCCTGTTCTGGCGGTTGCTGTTTCTGTTGTGCTGCCTCTGTCCGCCGCGCCGTTTTTTCCTGTTGTCGTCGAATCTTGTGATGCTGTCATCTCCAACGGCTGAAATGAATTCCGGGACAGACGGCGCCGGTTCGGACTTCAGGGATTCCGGCTTTTCCCCGTTGCGGTTCATGCGGATGATTTCCCTGACTTCGGATGCGGCCAGAGGATAGAGATTGGCGAACGACCCCTGTTCGTAGGAGAAATACATCACCTCTTTCAGGATATCGGTTTTCATGAGATATGCAAGTCCGTCCATGAATTCGAGCGGCCCTGTGAGTTTCGGTATCCGTGTCAGGGCATCCATATAGGATGCGGTCTCATAGTTGAGGCAGCATTTCAGTTTGCCGCACTGGCCGGCAAGTTTCTGCGGATTGAGGGACAGGTCCTGACATCTGGCTGCAGACGTGGTGATGGACTGGAAGTTGTTGATGTAGTTGGAGCAGCACAGTTCTCTTCCACATACTCCAAGCCCCCCGATAAGCCCGGCCTCCTGGCGGGCTCCGATCTGCTTCATTTCTATGCGAATATGAAACTCTTCCGCAAAGACCTTTATGAGTTGACGGAAGTCCACCCTGCCGTCAGCGATGTAGTAGAAGATAGCCTTTGTCCCGTCGCCCTGAAACTCGACGTCGCCTATCTTCATTTCAAGTCCGAGTTCAGCCGCTATCTGTCTTGACCTTATCATTGTCTCGTGTTCCCTGGCAATGGCCTCCTGCCATTTTTCCATGTCGAACTGCTTTGCCTTGCGGTATATCTTCTTGAATCCGGCAGTTGCCGGGTCAATCCTCTTGCACGCCATCTGTCTGGCGACAATCGGACCTTCAAGAGTCACTATGCCGAGGTCATGCCCGTTGACCGCCTCTACAATGACCAGGTCCCCGGTCTTTATGCTTTGGCCGGATGCATTGACATATATTCCTTTGCGTGTATTCTTGAACCGTACTTCAAAATAGTCCTTGAACTGCTCCTGCCGCACTCCTGGAAGCCAGTTGTACACTTCCTGCTTGCAGCATCCCTGTCTGTATGTGCAGGACAGTTCACCTTCGTCTGTCCTTTCTACAGTACATCCTCTCGAACAGTCATATTTCTTTGCTTCATTGTCTGTATACATATGCCTATATACTTAAAAACAACCGGTTGACAAGGTCGCAGAACACTATCTTGGCATTGACATTCCTGTCTATCAATGACATTGCCTTGTCGATATATGAAAGGGCCTTTCCACAGAAAGCCGGTCTTGTCCTGCGGGCGGCATCTGTAAAGAATGCCTTTTCCCCGGGGGCAATCCATGCTATCTGCCCCATGTCGTTCTGCAGCATGAAAATCTTCCGGATACAGTCACCTGCAAAGTTACAAAAACCTTTTTGTTTTTCTCGCGAGTCCAGGGATGCCATTGCTTCCCCTGCTTCAAGGGCCTTGCCGAGGCTGCGCTCTATAATGGCTTTCATCAGGTCTGCAAAAATATCATGGAATCCCGTCTCCTCCTCTTTCCCCGACATGGCGGCAATGGCTTTCCCGATGCTTCCGCCGCAGATTCCGGCCTGGATTTCCGCTTCATCATTGTCTACGCCTGTCATCTTCACTACAGCCTTCTGTACCTCGTCTTTCGGCTGTGGAGGGATTCTTACACTCTGGCATCTTGAGAATATCGTCTGCAGCACTTTTTCAGGGGCATGGGTTATGAACAGGAACAGTGTCTTTTCGGGCGGTTCCTCCACTATCTTGAGAAGCCGGTTTGCCGCTTCGGCGTTCATTTTTTCCGGCAGCCATATTATGAATGTCTTATATCCGTCCTCAACAGCGGTAAAAGACAGTTTTTCAAGTATTGCTTTGGCCTCTGCCACAGCGATATTCCCTGATTTGCCTTCTATGCCGAGAGCATGATAGAGGTCATTTTCAGTGAAATAGGGATTTTTCAGGGCGAGTTCCCTCCAGTATTTCAGATAACTGTCCGATGTGGGCCTCGACTGGCTGTCTGCCTTTGCTCCTCCGGTGACCGGAAATACCGGATGCAGATCCGGATGTATCAGTTTGCTTATCTTGCTGCATGACGGGCATTCTCCGCATGAATCACCGTCATGCCTGTGCCGGCAGTTAAGATACTGTGCAAATGCAAGCGTCAGCGGCAGTGCCCCGCACCCCTCGTTTTCGTAGAAAAGCATGGCATGAGGGACTCTACCGCAGTCTGCCATAGAGACAAGGACTTTCTTTATGTCCTCATGTCCGATGATTTCAGAAAACTTCATTCCTTATGAATTCCTTTTTGCCACAAAGTCAGCGAGCCTGGCAAGATATTCTTTTGCCTGTGTATCTTCGAGCCTGTCTAAAGCACGGACTGCCTTCTCTACATATTGTTCCAGAACTTCCCCGGCATAGTCCACCCCGTTGTATTCGTGTACGAAATCGAGAATTTCCGTGTGATAGCGTTCCGGGTCGTCAGCAATGCAACAGATTTTTTTCCGGATGTCCATCTCTTTTTCTTTTCCGGCACGGGCAAAGGCTCCAAGCAGAGGCATGGTTATCTTCTGCTCCATGATATCTGCCCCGGCCGGCTTCCCGGTATCCATCTCGGGGGAGTAGTCAAATATGTCATCCCTTATCTGGAAAGCGATTCCGAGTGCTATGGCATAGTCTTTCACCGCAGTCTCCATGTCTTCAGGAGCATTTACCGAGATTGCGGCAGATACGGCCGCGGCCTCAAACAGGGATGCAGTCTTATTGAAAATGATTCTGAGGTAGTCATTCTTGTCCGTATCCCCGGCCCGGGCTTTCTGCAACTGGAAGAGTTCTCCTTCAGCGAGGTCGCTCAGTGTCCTGGAAAACAGCCTGATGGCCCTGTTGACACCGGTCTTGCATTCAAGGATCATATCCACTGCCTTGACAAGCCAGTAGTCACCTATGAGTACGGATACCGAAGGGCCCATGACAGACCTTATCGTAGGCTTCCCTCTTCTTTTGTCGCTGTCGTCTGCCACGTCATCATGCAGGAGGGTAGCATTATGCAGCAGTTCTGCTCCTGCTGCATATCTGCAACTGTCTTCATTGGCTTTCCCTCCCGAACAGGCCCGTGCGGCAAGAAGCGCCAGCATGGGTCTGAGCTGTTTGCCTGAATTTGACAGGATGGCCCTGTTGGTGCTGTCCAGCAGGGGAATGTCGCTTTTCAATGCATTTTCTATATAGTCTCCGGTCTTTTCCCAGTCATTTCCGAGGAACTCCTTTATTTCGTTGAGTATATCCATATGCGGATGTTTTCATGCGGTCTTGTCAGAACAGGAGGGCTACGGAAAGTGTCAGCCCGCTGAAGTTACCCCCATCCCCGAAAGTGGTCTTCATGATGGTGTTGGCCGGAGTCGCGGCATCGCTGCCACAGTATATTTTCCCGAGGTTCCAGTTGTACCTCCCGATAATCTGGAATCTCCATATCTCTACACCCAGTCCGACCCCGACACCGTATTCCATCCTAGCGATTCCGGCGCCTCCCCATATGTTTGTCTCATCGGCCACCTTGCTTCCCTGCGCTCTGCAGGAGAGGCTGTTGTTGAGCCCGACGCCTATATATGGCGATACATCAAGGAATGGCCTGAAGAGCAGCAGGTCCGGTCCCCACTGGAATGATACCGGCAGTTCGAGGTATCCTGCCGTAAGGTCGAGGGTTGTACCTCCGTCTCCCTTTACCCTGGCCCCTTTGACATGGTACAGGAGC
>JADILX010000071.1 GCA_017695025.1 Candidatus Cryptobacteroides excrementavium | reverse complement strand
TTATGGAACAAAGAAATTATTTTTGCCACAGACAATATTTATCAGCATTATGAATGACAAGCAGATTATAGCGAGGAACATCAAATTGATGCGTCAGGCCAATAACCTGACGCAAGAGTCTGTTGCCGATTTTCTAGGGACAGGCCGTTCAGCATACTCAAATTATGAAAGTGGAACAAGAGAGCTGCCGCTTGCCGCAATGGAAAAACTTGCCGACCTGTATGGGTGCGACATATACACACTGTATGAAGAAAATTCTGATGTCGTAGAAAATATGCTTGCAACTGCATTCAGGGTTGACAACCTTTCTCCAGAAGACATGGCACAGATAGCTTCTTTCAAACGTGTGGTCAAGAATTACCTGAAACTCGACATGCTTCTCAAAAGATGAAAAGACTTACTGTTCAAAATGCTGAAACTTTGGCCTGCAAATTCCGCTCTGATATAGGAATCAGCATGTCAGAACCTGTCAATGCCAAGACATTGCTCAGGAGACTGGAAATAACCGCAATGTACAGGCCAATGTCAGAAAGTTCATACGGCATAAGCTGCAAATCGAAAAGCGGTAGAATGTTTATGCTCATAAACAGCAATTCAACCCGGGGAAGACAGCATTTTACTGTTGCCCATGAGCTGTTTCATCTGTTTTACGATGAATCCCCGACTCCGCATATATGCGCAAAAGCGACCAATGGGACTGAAAGGAACGCAAACCTTTTCGCAGCTGCATTGCTTCTTCCCAAGGAAGGGCTTCTTGCCATGATCAGTCCGGAAGAAGCCATAGAGCATAAGGTGGGACTTGCAACGATATTGAAAATAGAACAGTTCTATCAGGTCTCAAGAAGCACTCTGTTGATAAGGATGAAAGACATCGGCCTTATCACTGAAAATTATTTTCAGAAAATATCCGGATTGCCGGTCAAGGAAACCGCGAAAGAATATGGATACGATTTATCCCTGTATGAGTCTGGCAATAAAAATCTTGTAATCAGTGATTTCGGAGAAAAGGCCAGAATGCTTTATGAAAAAGGTACAATTTCAGAGGGACATTATGTAGAACTTCTCAAGATGATTGCCTGTGGGGATGAATAAGACAAAGATAGTTCTTGACGCAGATGTAATCATCCATTTCTCCAAAGGAGGATTGCTTCATCTGCTTCCTAAGATATTGCCAGAGTTCCAATTTATCGTTCTTGACATAGTCAAGGATGAACTTCCTGCCTCAATATCGGCTGAATTGGACAATCAGATCAGATGGATGCACAACATATCCGAAGAAATATTCGGAAATACTTCTGAAGAAAGACGGGAATTTGCAAGACTGACATCTACAACGGGAATGGCCTTAGGCCGAGGAGAAAGTGCCTGTATGGTCTATTGCTTATATAATCACGATGTTGTAGGCAGCAACACAAGAGATGTGACTGCATACTGCGATGAACATGGCATCATATATTTGACCACTAATGATTTCCTGTTCTATGGGATCTGCCGTAGCGTGATCACGAAAAACGAGGCTTCCGAATTTGTATCAACGGTCAGGGCAAAAGGCAGTTTTCCTCCTGTAGTGGATTTCGACACATATATCTGCACAAAGATTTAATTATTATTGACAAAGTGAAATCAAATAGAACCAGACAGATATGAAGACAGCATTGATTACGGGAATTACGGGACAGGACGGGTCGTTCCTTGCCGAGTTCCTGCTTGGGAAAGGTTATGATGTGCACGGGACAATCCGCAGGTCGTCCGTGGATTACCGCGAAAGGATAGCGCATCTGGAAGGAAAGCCGCATTTCCATCTGCATTATGCGGACCTCGGGGATTCGATGAGCATACTCCAGGTGGTGAGCAAGGTACGCCCTGACGAGATCTACAACCTCGCTGCACAGAGCCATGTGCAGGTGAGTTTCGACTCTCCGGAATTCACTGCGGATGTGGATGCGACAGGAGTGCTGAGGGTTCTCGAAGCCGTGCGTCTGTGCGGTCTGGCCCGGACCTGCCGTATCTACCAGGCTTCCACTTCGGAACTCTACGGCAAGGTGGAGGAGGTGCCGCAGAACGAGAACACGCCTTTCCATCCATACAGCCCGTATGCAGTCGCGAAACTCTACGGGTACTGGATTGTAAAGGAATACCGCGAGGCATATGACATGTTCTGCTGCTCCGGAATCCTGTTCAACCACGAAAGCGAACGGCGCGGGGAGACCTTCGTCACTCGCAAGATCACACTTGCCGCGGCGCGTATCGCCCAGGGCAAGCAGGAAAAGCTCTACCTCGGCAACCTGTCATCCCTGCGCGACTGGGGATATGCAAAAGACTATGTCGAATGCATGTGGCTGATTCTCCAGCACAAGACACCGGAGGATTTCGTGATTGCCACAGGGGTGCAGCATTCAGTGAGGGAGTTCTGCTACCTGGCATTCAAGCATGTAGGCATCGAACTGGAGTTCAAGGGCGAAGGAGCGGATGAGAAAGGAGTATGCGTCTCCGGGCCGGACGGCCTGATCGGGAAGACTCTTGTGGAGGTGTCACCTGATTTCTATCGTCCCACCGATGTTGTCAATCTCTGGGGCGACCCGACAAAGGCGAAGGCGGAACTTGGCTGGGATCCGGCGAAGACATCGTTCGAGCAGCTGGTGAAGATCATGGTGGATGCCGATATGGCGAAAGTGGCCGTAGAAAAGGCCGGAGACCAGATCAGGACCAACCTCGCGGAATATCTGGAGAAAGGTATCGTAAAATAATGCACTGACAATATGCTTGACAGGAATGCAAAGATATATGTGGCAGGACATCACGGGCTTGTGGGTTCTGCCATCTGGAACAACCTACTGCAGAGGGGGTACACCAATCTTGTGGGGCGGAGCCACAGCGAACTCGACCTGCTGGACGGTGCGGCAGTGAAGGCATTTTTCGACACGGAACGGCCTGATGCCGTGGTGCTGGCAGCCGCCCACGTAGGAGGGATAATGGCGAACCTGCAATACCGTGCCGACTTCATCTGGCAGAACCTGCAGATACAGCAGAATGTCATAGGGGAAAGCTTCCGCCATGGAGTGAAGAAACTGCTGTTCCTCGGCAGCACGTGCATCTATCCCCGCGAGGCTCCGCAGCCTATGAAGGAGGACTGCCTGCTGACATCTCCACTCGAATATACCAACGAACCGTATGCCATCGCCAAGATAGCAGGGCTGAAGATGTGCGAGAGTTTCAACATACAGTACGGCACCAACTATATCGCAGTGATGCCTACCAACCTCTACGGTCCGAATGACAATTTCCATCTGGAGAACAGTCATGTGCTCCCTGCGATGATCAGAAAGATACATTTAGCCAAATGCCTCAACGAGGGCGACTGGGATGCCGTACGCAAGGATATCGGCCTGCGGCCTGTAACCGCCCCTGCCGCTGCCATTGGAAAGGACACTGCCGCCGGGAAGGCATCATTCACGGACAGAGGCTTCAAGGTCCGGGAGGGGAAATTCATCGTGGACGGTACTTCTGCAGAATCCGACATTCTCTCTGTCCTGACGCACTACGGCATCACTCCTGAGGCTGTGACGCTCTGGGGCACAGGCAGGCCGATGAGGGAGTTCCTATGGAGCGAGGAAATGGCGGATGCCTCTGTACATGTACTTCTCAATGTGGATTTCAAGGATACGTACGACTCATCCGTCAAGAATGCAGATGGAATCACGGAAATCCGCAACTGCCACATCAATGTCGGGACAGGAAAGGAGCTGAGCATCCGCGAAGTGGCGGAGAAGATCATGGCCGAGATAGGCTTCAGGGGAGAACTGCGGTGGGATGCATCCAAACCGGACGGCACATTGCGCAAACTCACGGATGTGACAAAACTCCACAGTCTGGGCTGGCACCACAAAATAGAGATAGACGAAGGTATCCACCGTCTCTACCGGTGGTATCTCCAGGGCATCTGCATCAATCACCAGACCGTCTGACCTGCCTGCTATTGATTACGGTTCAGATTTCCAGGGCAATTACATCGGACACCGTTCTGATCTGGCAAGGAGTTCCTCTACATTGAC
>JADILX010000070.1 GCA_017695025.1 Candidatus Cryptobacteroides excrementavium | reverse complement strand
GCTGTGAGAACACGTATTTTCCTTTATTCATGTGCCATTCTACGATAGTCTGGCAAAGATAAATTCAAATCGGCGCGCTCGTCCCATCCTTGTAATTACCTATACTTCAATATTTTCAAAGAACTTTTGCGATTTTTTACCGGACACTAATGCACAAATAATATATTCAAAGAAAAAGAATTAAGTCCGGATTCAGTTGTAAAGGATTCCTTGACAACTGCAGCAGACGGTAAGAAATACCGAGTCAAATATTATAATCTTGATGTAATCATTTCTGTAGGCTATCGCGTTAAGTCCATTCGGGGCACGCAATTCCGTCAATGGGCTAACAAGGTACTGAAGGAATATCTGCTCAAAGGCCATGTCATCAATTGTCGGCTGGAACAGATTGATACAATGCTCCAAAAGCACGAAAGGCAAATAGAATACCTGACGGATAAGGTGGACTTCTTCGTCCGCACCTCGCTGCCGCCCGTGGAAGGTATTTTCTATGACGGACAGATCTTCGATGCCTACAAATTCGCCACAGATTTGATACGCTCTGCGAAGAAATCAATCCTGCTGATAGACAACTATGTCGACGAGTCGGTGCTGCTGATGCTCAGCAAGCGTAATGCCGGCGTAATAGCCGACATCTATACTCAGACTGTCAGCCGCCAACTGCAACTTGACTTGCAGAAGCATAACAGCCAATATCCCCCGATAGACATCAATACCTGCAGGAAATGCCACGACCGTTTCCTGATTATCGACTCTGAGGAGGTCTGGCACATCGGGGCCTCCCTGAAAGACCTCGGCAAGAAGATGTTCGCCTTCTCAAGACTGAACATCCCCGCTGAGGCCGTCATGAGCATGCTGTAAGCCAAGGACAGTGAGTTTTTCTTCTCTAACTGGCTGAGAAACCGAGATACGGAGGAGTTGCCGATACGGATTGTGAGAGGCTTTCGGAGTATAGACTTCAGTGCGCATGTCCGAACATGAAGCCGATATAAAGTCTTGGGCCAGTCACGAAATCATCCTGCGGATTGGAGACATTCAGAAGCCAGTCTGCTTTCAATACGATATTGATTTTTCGGGAGATCGCGTATTCAATGCCTGCAAATGGAGCTATAGCGATAAAATTGTATTTACGGTAGGAAATATCCTGCTCTGCCACATAGTCATCTTTGATTTCCGACAATATTGTGGTGTTTGTCTGGCTGCCGCCACCGGCTGTCCCTCCTATGAATATATTGCATTTCCCGCAGTCCCATACATAGTCTGCAAGAATCCCTCCCCAGCCTGTCTCGGCGTGGCTGTTGCCATGCCGTCCATATTTGAGTGTAGAGACATAGCCTTCTGCCCCGATTCTCAGATGCTTTCCGAACATAAATCTGATCGCGCCTCCAATCCCGAACGGGGCACCGCCTACCTTTAATTTTGTATTTGTGCCGGATAATGACGTTATGGTCAAGTCATCGCTGCAAACATATCCTGTGTGCAGCATCATTCCTCCCAGAAATCCTCTGTATCGCATTTTTTTGTTTGCATCGTTTCTGTTGGCAGATGTATCTGCCCTTTCTGCAGTGTATTTGCCATTTTCATCATGGCTTCTCATGCTGCCTGTTCCTTTCCCGTCTGCAACAACACCGGCAGAAAATACCGTGAACGCAATTGCCGCCAAAATTATTCCCTTCATTTTCTCCTCCAGTCTGAATCTGAGGGGCAAATATACGCAGAAGCCGAGCGCAATGCAAGAGGCCGAAGGCAAATGCAAACTTGTTTGCATGCAGACGAGGACTTTTGTATTGCCGAGGCGTGAACAGTATAAATGGCCGGAGGCCAAATTGCGCAGAAGCCGAGAGCAGAGCAAATGTATTTGCAATGCTGAGGCGTGAACCGTATATGTGGCCGACAGGCCAAATTGCGCAGATCCGTTCACGGGGCCACGGGCGGCCACGCCGTCAGAACGATTACGCCTTGCCAAGGTAGCCGAGTAATAAATCAAAATGTGATTCCTTGCTATGTCGCGGGGGAGAAGGCTTAATTGTCAGTGCCGGATACAGTCCTGCGGCGGAATTCGGCAACGGTAACGGCTGTGGCAACCGCAGCATTGAGGGATTCGGAACCCGGACATCCGGACGGGTAAGGCGGGATGAAAAGCCTGTCCGAGACGAGTGCAGCGACCTGCGGGGAGATGCCGTCAGACTCGTTGCCGACTATTATGACAGATGGTGAAGACTGCCCGCAGTCCAGGGGCGAACGGTAGATATTGTCCCCGTCAAGGAAGGTCCCGTATACCTTGCCGCCGGCTTTTGTTACAACCTTCTCAAGAAGAGGTATATCTACATAATGGAACCTGACCCTGAATATTGCCCCCATTGTGGACTGGACAACTTTCGGATTGAACACATCCACAGTGTCATGGGACGCAAAGACGGCATCGATGCCGAACCAGTCTGCGATTCTGAGTATGGTGCCGAGATTGCCCGGGTCACGGATGGCGTCAAGCGCAAGGAAAAGACCCTGTGCAGGCCTGCCAGATGGAGCCAGGGCGTCCTCCACATTTTTTTCCGATGCGAGTGCAAGCGTTTCCGGCTTGTTTACAAGTGCCAGGACCGGAGAAGGGGAGGACAACTGGCTTATCCTCGCCATGGCAGTATCGCCTATCTCATCCCGGCTGTACACCTTTTCTACGCGAAAGCGGGACGAGAGGGCTTCTGCGACCATTTTTTCGCCTTCTACCGTAAAAAGGCCGTATTCATCCCTGAATTTCTTTGAGGAAAGGGACTTTATCCTCTTGATCTCGCTGGCGGATATTCCACTCATAGGACTGCTGTATGGAGACATGGACTAATATCCTAAAATCTTCAGCATGGACTTGTATGTCTGCTCCTTGCTGAAAAGTTTGGTCGTATAGTCACCGTTCTCGTCCTTGTCTATGATGATATGTTTCGGTGCCGGCTGCAGACAGTGCTGGATGCCGCCATAGCCTGAGATTGACTCCTGGTATGCCCCGGTATGGAAGAAACCGATATACAGCGGGTCATTCCTGTCCTCCATTATCGGGAGGAAGATGGCATTGGCATGCGCATCGGCGTTATAATAGTCCTGGCTGTCGCAGGTAAGGCCTCCGAGAAAGACCCGCTGGTATTTCTCATCCCATTTGTTGATAGGCAGAAGGATGAACCGCTGCTTTATACCCCATGTGTCCGGCAAGGTGGTCATGAAAGAATTGTCTATCATATACCAGCGTTCACGGTCATTCTGCTGCTTCATGTCGAGTATCTGGAATATCGTGGCACCGGACTCACCTACAGTGAAACTTCCGAATTCGGTGAATATGTTCGGCTCCGCAACTCCGCGTGCGTTGCACATGGTCTTTATCTGCAATATGATTTCCTCCGCCATATATTCATAGTCGAAATCCATCGCAAGCGAATTCTTTATCGGGAATCCTCCACCGATGTTCAGGCAGTCGAGTTCAGGGCATATCATCTTCAGGTCGCAGTACACGCTGACACACTTTGCAAGTTCATTCCAGTAGTAGGCCGTATCCCGTATGCCTGTATTTATGAAGAAATGCAGCATCTTGAGGTGGAACTTGTCGTTCTTGCTGATGACATTCTCATAGAATGGGACGATGTCGCTGTACCTTATCCCGAGCCTTGAGGTATAGAAATCGAAGTTCGGCTCCTCCTCGGAGGCGATTCTTATGCCTATGTTTGCCGGAACCTTTATCTGGGCGTCCAGGTCATTGAGCTCGTGCATGTTGTCAAGAATCGGGATGAGGTTGTTCCACCCGTTGTTGACGAAGCCGGCGATGTTTTCTATGTAGGCCTGCTTCTTGAAGCCGTTGCATATGATGTACAGGCTCTTGTCCACGACACCTTCTGCTTCGAGCGCCTCAATCAGGTTCAGGTCGAAGGCAGATGAGGTCTCGATATGGATATCATTTTTAAGGGCTTCGCGCATTATGAACTCAAAATGCGAACTCTTGGTACAATAACAATAATGGTATCGGCCTTTATAGTCAGCCTTTGCCATTGCCACATTGAACATCCTCTTTGCTCTCTGGATCTGCGAGGATATCTTAGGCAGATATGTGATTTTCAGAGGAGTCCCGTATTGATTGATGATATCCATCATGTTGATGTCATGGAAATGCAGTTCCCCGTCTTCCACCTTGAATTCATCCTGCGGAAATTCAAATGTCTGTTCAATCAGATCAATGTACTTGTTCTTCATTCTGACAGATGCGATTAAGTTACTTTGTATAAAAAAATCCAATCCGGATACACCGGATATGTTTTTCAGGCTGCAAATATATCATTTATATGGTATATTCATACATAATTTTCATGAAAATTGATTCTGTTGCCGTCTTTCATTGGAATTTCATCCGACAGTTCTTAAATTTGTAGCCTGTATACACTCTGAAAAGAAATTGAGACATCTCATACCCCATATCATATTGGTTGCCGCTGCCGTATCAATGTCATATTCGTGCAGCACGACCCGTGTACTTCAGGATGACCAGTACAGGCTGCAGAAAAACCGGATAGAAGTCCTGAACGACAGACATTTCAATGTCAACGATATCGAACCGTATATAAAGCAGTCACCGAACTCGTATTTCATATTCGGATGGAACCCTTTCCTGAACATATACAACTGGTCTACCGGAAAAGGGAACGGCTGGGACAGATTTGTCCAGAAACTCGGTGTCGCTCCAGTGGTATATGACCCCGACCTCGTGGAAAGTTCCATTGCCAACATTACGGACCATCTGAAATACAGGGGCTACTACAATTCCAGGGTGGAGAGCCGCATAGATGTCAGGAAAAAACGCGTTAAAGTCACCTATCTCGTGACCCTCGGCAAACGCTTCCCGATCAGCGGGATGACATATTCGGTCCCTTACGGGGAACTTGCCACGGAATTCTGGAAAGACACTTCCGCCATTACGGTCAGGAAAGGGGACTGGCTGTCAGAATACAGCCTTGACAAGGAGATAGACAGGGGAAGCAGATATTTCAGGGACAGGGGGTTCTACGGATTTTCAAAGAACTACTACTCTTTTGAGGCAGACACGCTCACAGTTCCCGGATCTGCCCTGCTCGAAATGCGGATAAGGGAATATACCAGGAACGAATCACCGCGTGATGCCGCCCCGTTCAGGAAGTTCCGTATCGGGACAGTCTCTATCTCATATCCCCAGGACCTGAAAATCAGGGAGAATGTCCTCCGCAATCTGAATACTATCATACCGGGAGACATCTACAGCGAATCGACAGTCAACACCACATATTCACGGCTGTCTTCCCTGAATATGTTCAATACGGTGAACATTGAACTCAACCAGGTGGACACCAATGTCGTAGACTGCGATATCAACCTTTCAAAATCACGGCTGCAGGGATTCAAACTGAATGTGGAGGCATCCACCAATTCTTCAGGACTTTTCGGCATCTCGCCGCAACTGTCATATTTCCACAAGAACATCTTCCACGGCGGCGAATGGCTGAATCTGAGTTTTATGGGTAATTTCCAGTTCCGTCCCAATGACGAGACCCGCTCGACAGAATTCGGTGTATCGGCCGGACTGAGTTTCCCGAAATTTCTCTTCCTGCCATACAGGCTCTTCAAGGGTGCTGTCCCGCGGACCGAAGTCAATGTCTCGTACAACTACCAGAACCGTCCGGAGTACACACGAAACATCATCTCCACGGCACTCGGCTATACAGGGAACATACGGGGCAGGCTGTTCTACCAGTTCTATCCGCTGCAACTGAACATAGTCAGGCTTTTCAACCTTGATACTGATTTCTACAACGGTATCAAGAACGACCCTTTCATGAGAAATTCCTATCAGGACCACTTCGACCTCGGCTCAGGAGCCACATTCCAGTACACGACAAATACGGATGCCAATCCGAAGACCACATATTTCTACTCGAGACTGCAGATAGACATCGCCGGAAACATGCTCAGTCTTTTCAGGCCGCTGATGGACCGGGATGCCAACGGCTCAGGAATAATATGGAACACCCCGTACTCGCAATATGTCAAGGCTGAATTTTCGCTGGGGAGGACATGGGTGTTCGGCCGTAATGACGGACAGGCGGTCGCGACCCGTTTCCTTGCTGGAGCAGGCTATGCCTACGGCAACTCCGATGCACTTCCGTTTGAGAAACATTTTTATGCAGGCGGAGCCAACAGCCTCAGGGGATGGCAGGCCAGATCCGTCGGCCCAGGCCTTTCCCAGATGGACAGGACCTTCATCATCCCCAACCAGACCGGAGACATGAAACTTGAGGCAAATATCGAATACCGCTTCAAGATGTTCTGGAAAATCGCAGGGGCGGCATTTATAGACGCCGGCAATGTGTGGACCATCAGGGAGACAGGGTCTGCCGACAACATCCCGATAACAAGGCTGACGTGGAAGAATTTCGGTGAAAGTATAGCCATGAACTGGGGTGTCGGCATCAGGCTCGACCTCAATTTCCTTCTGCTGCGCTTTGACATGGGTATGCGTATCCATGATCCGGCCAGGACAGACAACAGATGGGTCGGCCCGTCTCAATGGCTCCGCAATGGCAACTATGCAGTACATTTCGGCGTCGGATATCCGTTCTGAGAGTGCATAAATTTTCAATGGCAGAATAATTCTCTTATTTTTGCATCGTGAAGCGGTGGAGGGTTGCCGCACACTGCCGGGATGCCAGTCCTGGAGTATGCCATGGTGCGGCACATCTGCCTTAAAAGGGAATCCGGTGTGAATCCGGAGCAATACCCGTTGCTGTAAGTACCCGATGGTACCAAGGAATACTGAGCCGGCTGCCGGTGAAGAACCACGTGATACCATCAGTCCATACAATATGCCACTGCCGCATGGCGGGAAGGCGTATGGACGGGACAAGCCAGAAGACCTGCCGCTTCATATGATAGATGGTGTCGCGGGATTACGGCTATCCACAGGGCTGCCTCCGGGCTGCCTGAAAGTTTTCCTGCGTCCATGTAATAAATTTATTTACGGTTATTTATTATGGGACGTATTTTTTTTGTTCCGGCACTCGTACTGTGCCTTGTGTCCTGCATGAAGCAGGATGACTTCAATGGGGGTGATTTCGACGGTCACTCAGTAAAAGGATTCTTTATCATCAATGAAGGTACATATGCCAGCGGCAATGCCTCGCTGTCTTGGCATGACACCGGGACAGGGGAGACCCTGGACAATGTGTTCTACGGAGCCAACGGGATCCCTCTCGGTGACACTGCCCAGTCCATGACAATCAGCGGGGATACGGGGTGGATTGTGGTCAACAATTCGAAGGTAATATTTGCTGTGGACATGGCTGACATGAGGCTGAAAGGCAGCATCACAGGATTCACATCACCGAGGAACATGATGGTGCTGTCAGACACAAAAGCCTATGTCACCGAAATGTACGACAACAGGATAGTCATCGTCAATCCGCGTACATATGAAATTGCCGGCTACATCGAGACGGGATGCAGCACGGAGCAGATGATTCTGCATGACGGATATGTGTATGTGAATTTCTGGTCTTCGGGAAACATGATACTGAAGATTGACCCTGTCTCCGACACAGTGGTGGACAAAATGGAGGTGGGGCTGCAGCCTTGCGGGATGGCACTTGATACCAACAACAGGCTCTGGGTACTTTCTGACGGGAGCGCAGGCTGGACAGACAATCCGGCTGGACATGAGACCCCGTCACTGTGCATGATAGACCTGGAGACATTCACAATAGAGAAAAAATATGTTTTCGACGGCTACGAATCCGTGAATTATTCCGCACCTTCCGATCTTCACATAGACGGGACAGGAACAATTCTGTACTGGATGGACGGAGGTGTCTGGAAGATGGGTATCACAGCAGCATCACTGCCTGACAAGCCTCTGATACACAGCACAGGTGACCAGTCATTCTATTCGATGACTATAGATCCTGAGAACGGCGACATATTCGTCGGTGATGCCATAGACTACTCCCAGAACGGGAAAGTGTACCGCTATTCTTCAGACGGCACTCTGCTGGAGAAGTTCGGGGCCGGGATCTGCCCGGGGGATTTCTGCTGGTATTGACAATATCGCGTGACAATGCGAAGGATTGTACCCGGATTCTGTCTTGTGACCGCAGCAGGAGCAATTATGCATCTGTACCCTGCACATGCATCTGCGGCAGAAGTGACCTGTACGTATGGACAGGACACTGTGTCCACACGGCTTGCAGCGGCTACTGTCAGGGCATGGCGGCCTGCTGAGGCGGCAGGGATACAGAGGACAGCGATAGACAGTATTGCGCTGAAAGAGAATATTTCACTTTCCTTTGCGGACATCCTGTCGTATAATTCTTCGGTTTTCGTGAAACAATACGGCCGTGCGACTCCATCCACTGTGTCATTCCGGGGCACATCGGCCTCACACACCCAGGTGCTGTGGAACGGGATGAAAATCAATTCCCCTATGCTTGGGATGACGGACTTTTCGATGATTCCGGCATTCCTTACCGACAGAGCCGGGCTGCTTCACGGACAGTCCTCTCTCTCTGCCGTGTCAGGAGGGATCGGAGGAGCGGTAATGCTGGAGACACTTCCACCCGCATCTGAAGGCTTGTCAATGCAGTTCGTCCAGGGCTTGGGCTCATTTCTGACTGTGGATGACTTTCTCCGTCTGAGTTACAGGAAAGAAGGTTTCCATGTATCCATGCGGACTGTCTTTTCATTTTCCCCGAACCGTTTCAGATACATCAATACGGACAAGAAGGAATTTGTATATGATGAGGAGATGAATATCGTCTCATCGCACCATCCGGCGGAATACAATGAGAACGGGAAATATATGGACGCCCACGTATTGCTCGAAGGCGGCTATGAGACACGGGCGGGCGACAGATTCAGGCTTTCGGTATGGGGACTCATGTCAGGCCGGCAATTGCCCAGACTCACCGTAGATTATTCAGATGCAGACGGTTTCATAAATGAACAGAGGGAAAATACTCTCCGGGCCGTGCTCTCATACAGGAGGACAGCCGGAGATGCCGACATCTCTGTATCGGCAGGATATTCAGGTACCGGCCTTAAATACGACTATGCCTTTGATGCAGGCAAAGGCAACTGGTCAACAATGAACGACTCGCACAGTGCCTTCAGTTCCATGTATCTGGACGGGGATATGACATGGCATTTCTCCAGAAAACTGACTCTCCGGGCCGGGCTGTCCCTGTATCGCCACCATGTAAAATCCCTTGAAAAAGTGACAGGACAGGGATATGACGTGTCGAGGACAGATGGCGACATCCTTGTTTCACTTAACTGGAAACCTGCTGAACGGGCAGGAATATCGCTCACGGTACGGGAAGAGGCATATGGGAAAAGGCTCTCATTGCCCGTTCCGGCCGTCAGTGCGGACGTCCTTATATGGAAGAAGGCAGGAATGTACCTGAAGGCTTCCGCAGGCAGGAATTACCGTTATCCTACATTGAATGACATGTATTTTCTCCCGGGGGGCAATCCTGACCTGCGTCCGGAAACAGGATTTTCATATGATGCAGGATATTCACTGTCAAGAAGATGGAAAACAGTCTCGGTGTCAGCCGCCGGGACATGGTTTGATTCGCGGATAAAAGACTGGATTCTGTGGCTGCCCTACGGTCCGAGGAAAAATTTCTATACCCCGCAGAATCTTCTTGAGGTACATTCCTATGGCATCGAGCAGAAAATCGGGCTAAGATGGGAATGGGCTGACGGCTGGACTATGGAGTTCAAGGGCAATTTCACTTGGTCCCCGGCGAAAAACGTCTCAGGGACAGGACGTGACGGGGATATGTCTGCCGGGAAACAACTCGTATATGTACCTGAATACTCCGCATCGGCAACAGGCTCCCTGTCCTTCAGAAAATGGAGGATGCTGTACAAGTGGTGCTGGTACAGCCGGAGATACGTGATGACAAGCAATGAGACGGGCCCGTCAGGGTCTGTCCCTCCATACATCATGAACGGCCTGATGCTTTCAAGAGAGGTGGACTTCAGGCGGGCCGGCATCTCATTGTCACTTGCTGTCAACAATCTGTTCAATGAACATTATGTCACGGTCCTGTCCAGGCCCATGCCTGGAATAAATTTTGAGTTTTTTATAGGCATCACCCCAAGATGGGGCATGCCGGCCACAAAAAAGGAATAAGATGAAACATTCATTTGCTGCCGGACTCATTCTTACGGCATTAATCATCATGACTGTCTCCTGTAGCCCGGGTGGAAGTACAGCCTGTGCATATGACACTGTCTTCTACAGGCCGGAATATGCCTCGGGATTTGAGATTGCAGGGAACAAAGGCAAGGCAAGCCGTGTGATAAGGGTCTTTTCTGCATGGCAGGGGGCGGACTCAACTGCCATGGAACTGTTCATTGCAAGGGACGGGGAAGAGCCGCCGGCCGGTTTCCGCGGACAGACAATCGCAGACCATGCAGCAAGACTGGCCGTGATGTCATCTTCCTATATAGGCATGCTGTCATGTATTGATGCCTGCGACAGTGTGGCTGCTGTCTCTGGAAAAAGATTCATTTCAGACAAGTCTATTCTCGGCCGGATTGACAGTATACTGGAAACAGGAAGCGACTCGGCACCGGACTATGAGGGGATGCTGGCCAGGGGGATAGACCTTGTCCTGATATATGGTGTGGCATCCCGGAGCACAATGGAAAAGAGACTTGCCCACCTCGGAATCCCGTATCTGTATATGGGAGAATATCTTGAATCCGACCCGCTCGGACGGGCGGAATGGATGGTGGCCCTGGCTGAAATCATAGGGGACAGGGAAAGGGGAGAGCGGGCATTCAGCATCATTGAGGAGAGATATGACTCTCTCCGCACAATGGCCGCCGCTATGGCAGACTGCTACAGGCCGAAGGTGATGCTCAATGCACCTTACGGCGACACATGGTTCATGGCCTCCCCGATAAGCGCTGTTGCAAGAATGATATGGGATGCAGGGGGAGAATATGTCTATCACGGGCACATGACCAACCGTTCAACACCTGTAAGCCGGGAAGATGCATTTATGCTCGCGTCTGAAGCCGACATATGGCTCGATACCGGAAACATTGCCACGATGAAAGAACTGATGAGGTCATGCCCGGGCTTCTCTTCCGTCAAATGTGTACGGGACGGGATGGTGTACAACAATGACGCACGTACAAGTCCCGGAGGGGGCAACGAGTACTGGGAGACTTCTCCCGCAAGACCGGACCTGGTCCTTGGTGACCTCATCAGTATCCTGCATCCGGACAGGCTTACGGACGGAGACAGCCTGTATTATTACAGGAGGATTGAGTGATGGTCAGATACAGAAAAATCCTGGCTGCTGCCGTTGCACCTGCAGTATTGCTTGCCCTTATGGTGGCTGACATGACAGCAGGGACAGCAGAAATAGCCACTGAAGATATAATCTCTGTCCTTGCCGGGAGAGATGTGCCGTGGCAGACACGCCAGATAGTACTTGAGATCCGGACAGTAAGGACAATATCCGCCCTGCTGTCAGGAATGGCGGTCGGGGTGTGCGGCCTTGTGATGCAGACATTGTTCAGGAATCCTCTTGCCGGGCCACATGTGCTCGGCATAAATGCCGGGGCGTCACTCGGGGCGGCGCTCTTTGTGCTCGGGACACCTTTCCTGTCCGGCGGCATGGCTCTGACGGCCGATATCGGCCTTGCGGGTGCAGCATGGGCAGGCGCAGCCGCAGCCATGATGATTGTTGCCTTTGCCAGCAGCAGGCTCAGGGATATAATGACCGTACTTATACTCGGCATAATGTTCAGCGCAGGAGTGGACGCAATCGTACAGACACTGCAGTTCCTCGGGGACAATGCATCGCTGAAATCATATGTGCTGTGGACAATGGGCTCCCTTGGATCCGTCTCCTCATCCCAGCTTCCGCTTCTGGCCGCCGGGGTCTGTACCGGACTGCTTCTTGCTGTACTCTGTGTCAAGTCTCTTGACCTGCTGCTCCTTGGTGAGGAATACGCAGTGACCATGGGGCTTGATGTCAGGCGTACAAGACACCTCATCTATCTGTCTGCCATTCTGCTGTCCGGTACTGTCACAGCCTTCTGCGGGCCGATAGGCTTTCTCGGCCTTGCCGCCCCGCACATAGCAAGGATGCTTGCAGGAACATCAATGCACAGGAGACTGCTGCCATGGACAGCATTTACCGGTGCCGTGCTCATGCTTGTATGCGACATCATCTCAAGGCTCTGGACGTTACCGGTGAATGCCGTCGCATCCCTGCTCGGGATACCGGTAATGATATGGATTGTATTGAAATACCGAAAATAATGACAGAAAAAAGCCTTTCATACCGGAATTGCGACAAAATGATTGTCGTGGAGCATCTTTCCGCCGGATACGGGCGGAAAGTCATTCTTTCAGACATCAGCCTGATATTGCCGTCCTCCTCACTCGTGGCTGTCATCGGACGCAACGGGACAGGGAAAAGCACCTTGATCCGCACTCTGGCCGGACTTCTGCCGCCATTGTCAGGAAAAACAAGCATTGGAGGCAAAGACATTTACCGGATGACTGCTGTTGAAAGGGCCCGTCTCTGTGCATTTGTGGGCACGGAGAAAATACGCGTCCCT
>JADILX010000069.1 GCA_017695025.1 Candidatus Cryptobacteroides excrementavium | reverse complement strand
CCTTCATGAACGGGGCTGTGGACGCTGATGAATTTCTCGGGAAACTGGACAGGAACAATATTATCAGCGGGGACGCATCAGCCACCTTGTTTTCTGTCGGGGCGTGGGGAAAGAAAGGCTTCACATCAGTCGAGTTCAATGTAAAGGCATCGGCCTATGTCAATCTACCGAAGGATCTCTTTGATTTTGTCAAGAATGCAGGGGCAAAGTCATCCTATGACATCAGCAACCTTGGTCTGATGTCAAGGAACTATGCAGAACTGGCCATAGGGCACTCACACCAGATTACGCCTCATCTCAATATAGGGGCAAAGGTGAAGTTCCTGTTCGGACTGGCAAGCGCAAGGGCGCAGATCGACAAGATGAATATCACCATGACGCAGGACCGCTGGAGTATCACTGCAGACGGCTCTTTATCGGCTTCAGTTCCGACACTCCATATTCCGACCAAGGCCGAGAGCGGTGCGGAAATCACTTCGCCAGACATGGCCGACCAACTTGATTTCGGGGCTGTGGATGTAGGCAATTTTGATAACGTGTCGGACATCATGTCCGGTACCGGCTATGGTGCTGCCCTGGATCTTGGGGCCGAGTACCGTTTCGGCGGCATTCTCAAGGGTCTCAATGTGTCAGCGGCAATCCTTGACCTCGGGTTCATATCATGGGGTACAGGCATCAATGCTTCCACCGGCCGGAACTCATGGGAATTCACTGGATTTGAGAATATATCCGTAGACGGGGAGAGCGGGCAGACAATCAACGACCAGTTGCAGGCTTTCGGGGATGACCTTAAGGATATGATAGTATTCCACAAGGAGGCTGACAAGGGGCGCACAGAGATGCTGTCATGCGTGCTCAACCTTGCTGCAGAATACCAGATGCCTTTCTGGCGCAAGATGTCGGTCGGCTTCCTCTATTCATCGAGGATAGCAGGACAGTATTCCAAGAATGAAGGGCGTTTCTTCCTCAACCTTGAGCCGGCAAAATGGTTTGGCATCTCGGCAAGTTACGGGGCATCCAATTTCGGGTCGTCCCTCGGGGCAATTATCAATTTCGACCTTCCAGGACTCGGCCTGTTTGTGGGCACCGACTATGCATTCTGGAATGTCACCCCTACCGTCGAAAATCTGGGTATTCCTCTTCCATACGGCAAGATGAACCTCAATCTCAATTTCGGACTCACATTCAATGTCAGCCGCTACCGCAGTCTCGGCGACTGGAGGTAGAGGACGGATACCGGCATAAAGAAGGCTGGCCGGAAGTCTTTGCATGACTTCATTGGCCAGCCTTTATTGTATACCCGGCAGGACCTGTGCCTGCCGCATAAAATGTCATCTGGACATGAGTTCCGCTATTGCGGCCATGTCGCATTTGGCGGAAGTATAGCCCTGAGGGAATGAGATGCCGTCAGATACAAGAGAAAAACCCTGTCCCTCAGCCATCTCGTTAAGTTTCTTCACACTGGCTCCGGCCCATGTATACGAGCCGAATGCAAAGAACCTCCTGTCCTTGACAAGCCTTGCGCATATGCCGTACATGAAATTGTATGCCGGAGGGAAAATGTCGTTGTTGTAAGTAGGCGCACCTATGGCTATCGTATCATATTTGAACACATCCCTGTATGCATAAGAGACATTTTCCGTACACAGGTTGTGCAGCACATTCTTCACTCCCCTTGCGGACAGTTCTGCAGCGAGTGCTTTTGCGGCCTTGGCAGTATTGCCGTACATGGTAGAATATGCTATGCACACTCCCCTTTCCGCCCCGTATCTGCTGAGCCTGTCGTAATATGCCACTACATCAGGCACATGCTTTTCCCATACCGGGCCGTGAGTACTGCATATCCTCTTGATTTCAAGGCCGGAGAGTTTTTTCAGTGCGGCCTGGACCATCTGTCCGTATTTTCCGACAATGTTGGAGTAATACCTTGTCATTTCATCCCTGAATTCGGAGAAGCAGTCCGCAGACTTGTCCAGCCATCCGCAGAGCGAGGCACCGGAGTCGGTAATTTCACCGTCGACTGCCCCGAAGGTGCCGAAGGCATCACCTGAAAACAGCGTAGCCTCTTCCACGAGATAGGTGACCATCGTTTCCGGCCAATGTACCATAGGTGCCATATGGAATCTCAATGTCGCCCCTCCAAGGTCCAGCGTATCCCCTTCCTTGACGATGCGGATATTGTCAGTGATGCCATAGTATCCGTTTATCATCGGGACGGCCTTGGCATTTGTGACAATCTGTATGTCCGGATATGTTTCCCGTATCTCTTTCATCAGGGAGGAATGGTCCGGCTCCATATGGTTGACTACCAGCCAGTCTATCTTCCTGTCCCCTATCTCGGAACGGATGTTTGATAGAAACTCCTTGCTGAAATCGGCTTCGGCCGTGTCTATGAGGGCTATTTTGTCGTCTACGACAAGGTATGAATTGTATGTCACTCCGAACGGAAGCGGCCACATGCCTTCAAAAATGACTTTATGATGGTCATTTACACCCACATACCTGATTTTTTCAGAAATCTTTCTGTTCATTTTCTATAAAATTTGTCGTTTATCCGGTGTCTCTGCACCGGCAAATGTACGCGATATTTTTTGAAAAACATTAAATACTTTTCTCTCCTGGACCGGATTCCATGGCAGTCTGACTGGCCGGGGCTCAGAAGTTAAGGGCTATGCCGAATGTGACGGCATTGATAAGCACATCGCTCCTCCGCAGCCTGCCTCCTGTCACAGGTGTTTCCGTCCCGTCCACCAGTTCCGTGACTTCAGGATGGGCAGACAATATCTGATATGTGACAAGGAAATCAAGTTTTACACTCCTGCTGAGGCTCAGCCTGTATCCTCCCCCGAGCCTTCCGCATGGGGCAGCCGTACTGAATTCAAGCCCGTCAGTCACGACTCCTGTATCAGCACATGAGAACCACCGGTGTGCAAGCGGATCTTTCCCCCAGAAATATGTCACCCTTAGCATGAGCGGGACAGCCGTCTTTTTTCTGTATATGCCGCCATAGCCGGAATATAAGGACAGGTTGACCCGTCCTGATATATTGCATCCGATATTTGCGAGAATCTGTCCGTTGAATACCGGTGAATAGTCATAGCCTTTTATGTTGACCCTGTATCCGGCATCAGCGACATAATTGAAATGTCTCCATGTCGCTGCCGTCAGGATGAAATTCCCCTCTGCCCCGAATGTTATGCGCGGGAAATCCCGCCTTGTCTCCGATGCCTGGAGAAAGGAGAATGACATTACCGTCAGCAGTATGGATGCCAGCACTCTTTTCATGTCTCAAAAACTGTATTTGATGCCTACCCGGGGTGACAGCAGTTGAAGTATACCATTGTTATATATGTCAAGGCCTGCATCTCCTTTCCGGCTGGCAAGATGTCCTGCCAGTACGGGCATGAGACTGACGGACAGGCAGACAGGCACCCTGAAGCAGAACTCGGCACCGACATTGCCGCATATTCCGAGCATGGCACCGAACCCTTTATCCCGGTCCTGCAGGTAGCCGATGGCTACACCCGGGCCGGCAAAACATCTGGCTGTATAGTCTGTCCTGATCCATGCGGCTATAATATAGTCCTTTATATAGTTGAACCTCACCCCTGGAGTCCGGCTTTCACCGTCAAGCACCTTGCAGAAGTCTATGCCGAGTGAAATGTCGTGGAAAGACATGATGTCGGCTGTATGCTGGTAATTGATATTGATGCCGGTGAATGCAAATTCGGCCCCTATGGCCTTCGGCCCGGCTGATAATGCTGGACATACCATCATGGCTGCAACAGCAGTCATGAACAGTCTCTGTATAATATGTCCTGCAGCCATGGTTTGTACAGTCAGTCCAGATCTATCTGCATGTGTTTCATCTGATGCCCCAGAAAATCCCTTGTCCCGACTGTCCTGAATCCGAGACGGACATACAGGGCTTCAGCCTTGGGCTTGTCGAAGTCGACTATCAGCCCAGCCTTCCCGATACCGGACTTCCTTGCCCTGTCAAGCATCGCCTTGAACAGCATGGAGCCGATACCCATGGAACGCATGGCGGGGCTGACACCTATGGAGTCGAGATAGAATTCCCCTGCCTCCGTCTCCTTTACGGCGGCAAAATCAGATGCCGCCCCGGGAAATCTTCTGTTGAAATCGTCTACGACAGGTTTTTTCAGCATCCCGTATTCCGCCCCGTCATATCCGTTGATGGCACCGGCAATGACTCCGTCAACCTCAGCCACGATGGTGTTGGAAAAACTGTACAGGGTGTTCTCCGCCATGACATATCCTTCAATGATGCCTGCAAAGTCATCTTCTGTCATCCCCGGGCTCATCTCAAGGAATGATTCCATCGGCCATGCCATCATGAACAGCCTTGCTATCTGTGCGGCATCTTCTTTTGCCGCAGGGCGTATCACAGTCTCAGCCATATCTAAACGTATTTGAATTCCATATATGTTGCCCCGAGTTCCTCCTTGAAACTGCCTCCGATAAAGGCCACAAGGTCTCCTTTTTCGATTTTCCCGTCTTCTGCAAGAATATCTATGGAGTTTCTGACAAATTCCTCCTTGCTTTTCTGTATCTCTATCTTGTAGCAATAGATGTCATAGGTAAGGGCGAGTTCCCTCATGGTGTAGTCATTGTAGCACATGGCATATATAGGCACCTTAGGACGGAATTCGGCAAGATATCGTCCTGTACGCCCTGTCCATGTGTCGAAGATGATGGCTTTGACAGGAAGATACTGGGTGGACTCCACAAGGCTTTTGGCCAGGACTGCGGCAATCGGCTTCAGCGCCCTGTCGAGATTGAGTTCGAGGGAGATGTCGCTTGTCTTTTCCGCCTCGACAGCAATCCTGTTCATGGTCTTTACTGCTTCCACAGGGTATTTCCCGTTGGCTGTCTCGCCGCTGAGCATGATGGCATCGGTACTCTGGAAAATGGCATTGGCTACATCCGTGACCTCCGCCCGTGTCGGGCGCGGATTCTCAATCATGCTGTGGAGCATCTGGGTCGCGATGATCACAGGCTTTTTCCTGAGCCTGCACATGTGGATCATCTGCTGCTGGACAAGCGGAATCCTTTCTGCCGGAATCTCCACTCCGAGATCACCTCTTGCGACCATTACTCCATAGCAATACGACAGTATGTCATAGAGATTGTCTATCCCCTGCTGGTTCTCGATCTTTGAGATTATCTTCAGGTGGCTGTTGTTGTCATCGAGGATCTGCTGGATTTCTTTCAGGTCGTCCCTGCTGCGGACAAACGAGTGTGCGATGAAATCAATGTCCGATCTGATGGCCCAGTGTACGAATGCCCGGTCTTTGTCGCTAAGTGCCGGAAGTGATATGTGGACATTCGGGACATTGACACTTTTCTTCCCCTTGATTATCCCGCTGTTCTGTACTTCGCAGAGAAGTTTCCCGTCGTCCTTGCCTGTGACGAAAAGGTCGATTGCCCCGTCGTCGATCAGCACATGGGCACCGACAGGCACATCATTGACGAAACCTTCGTAAGTTGTGTACAGCACTTGCCTGCTGCTGGGTTTCCCCGGCCCGTTGTGGACTTCTATCCAGTCGCCGTCATTGACGAGATATCCGTCCGGCTCCTCTGTCGGAGTGAGTCTTACTTCAGGGCCTTTGGTGTCTATCATTATGCCTATCTTGTCTGACACTTTCCTGACATTGTCGACTATTTTCTGGGCCCCTTCGATGGATGCATGTGCCGAGTTTATCCTGACCACGTTCATTCCGCTTTCATACAGTCTCTGTATAAAGGCCACATCACAGTTGGCATCAGAAATGGTACATATGATCTTTGTCTTTTTTGTAGGTATTGTGGACATTTTTCCGAAATTTTGCTGCGCGAATTTACAAAAAATATCGCACATTTTAAATATCCCCGGAGGCTTCGTCCGTCTCTTTTCACGATTTGACGGGTAACAAAAAAGTTAGAACTAAAAACATAAATGTTTCACAAGCCTGCAGCGCTTTCTTTTGCATGATTTTTCGTAAATTTGCAATAATCAAAAGAAAAAAGTCACTCCAGCCATGGACTATACGGATGATAATATTGGGCGCAGCAGGATGCTTCCTCCTCTTCCTGAAAGGATGCGTCCGCAGACTCTTGACGAGTACGCCGGGCAGAAGCATCTTGTAGGTGAAGACGGTGTCATCAGGCATATGATCGATACCGGCAATCTGACATCGTTCATCTTATGGGGCCCTCCGGGAACAGGAAAGACGACTCTCGCAAGGATTACCGCAAAGAGTCTCGGCCGCGAGTTCTATACCCTTTCAGCGGTGAGCGCCGGAGTCAAGGAAGTCCGGGAGGTGATAGACAAGGCCCGTGGCGGCTCAGTCTTTTCATCAGGGATCGCCCCCATCCTGTTCATCGACGAGATACACAGGTTCAACAAGTCGCAGCAGGATGCCCTGCTGGGGGCAGTAGAGGACGGGACCATCGTCCTTATAGGTGCAACAACGGAAAACCCTTCCTTTGAAGTGAACACTCCTCTTCTGTCGCGCTGCCAGGTCTTCGTGCTGAAGAGCCTTGAACCGGCAGACCTGCAGGAGGTGCTGGACAGGACACTGCAAAAAGATGTCCTGCTGAAGGACATGGACATCAGGGTGACGCAGACTGACGCCCTCTTCCGCTATTCGGGAGGAGATGCCCGTAAACTGCTGAATATCCTTGAAATGTGTGTCGGGGCATCTGAAGCAGGCCGGGAAATCACAATCGACAATGCCACTGTCGCCTCCTGTCTCCAGGAAAACACGGCAATATATGACAAGAGCGGTGAAATGCATTATGACATCATATCTGCTTTCATAAAGAGTGTAAGAGGCTCTGATCCCAATGCCGCCGTGTACTATCTCGGGAGAATGCTTGTCGGAGGCGAAGACCCTCTGTTCATAGCCAGGAGGCTGTGTATACTTGCGGCTGAAGACATCGGTCTCGCCAACCCCAATGCCCTGCTGCTGGCAGATTCGTGTTTCCATATTGTGCACAGCATAGGGATGCCGGAGGCCAGGATCCCGCTCGCAGAGACGACAATATATCTCGCATCTTCTCCAAAGAGCAATTCTGCCTACCTTGCCATCGGGAAGGCGATGGAACTTGCGTCAAAGACCCAGACATCTTCAGTGCCGCTGTATCTGCGCAATGCACCCACCAGGCTTATGGAAGAACTCGGCTACAGTGACGGCTACATGTATGCGCATGACTATCCGGGACATTTTGCCGATCTGGAGTTCATGCCTGAAGACCTCGCCGGCACACGCCTCTACGAACCGGCTGACAACAGGAAGGAGGAAGAAATGCGCCGGAGGCTTGCTTCTCTATGGAAAAAGTATGGCTATTGACCCATGCTGATCGTGCAGGCATTATCCATGCCTTTGATGGCGTGACATGCCCAGCCGTCATTATGCTCCGGATGAAAAGGCCCTCTCCATCCTGTGCCTGAGCACGGGAGAGGCTGCAGGAGCGAGGAGTACCCCATCTTCACTGACAAGCAGGACAAGGTCAGAGAACGACATGGCAATGTCTATGTCGTGTGTCGAATATATGATTGTCTTCCCTTGACCGGCAATACTTTTGAGCAGGGCGGCTGTCTTGCGGCGGTTGGGGAAATCGAGAAATGCAGTGGGCTCGTCAAGCAGGATGACAGGTGTATCCTGTGCTATTGCTCTTGCGACTGACACCATCTGGCATTCTCCATCGGACATGCTGTCAAGATATCTCTCTGAAAATCCTTGCATTTCAACAAGAGACAGAGCCCTGTCCACTGCAATTTCATCTTCTTCTGTGAGACTCCCTCTCCATCCGGTATACGGGGCACGGCCGAGAGCAACGAGATCGTGGCAG
>JADILX010000004.1 GCA_017695025.1 Candidatus Cryptobacteroides excrementavium | reverse complement strand
CTCGAAGCGGTCCATCAGTTCAGCGAAAGAGACATTGCCTATGCCTATCAGCCCTCTTGTCCAGCAGAGTTCATCTTGCGCATCGACAAGTTTCTCCACGCAGAGACGGCCGTCTTTCATTGAAATCTTGTCATTCGGATACAGTACAACATCATTCTGGGCCGGATCTATGAGATTGGTGACCCTGACCCTGCCATGCACGAGGACTGTCTCGAAACATCCGTCCTCTTCGTCTGCCATGACGCCGAATTCAGTGCCGAGGACGCATATCTCCGATGCGAAGGTGCTGACCGAAAACGGGCGTTCCGCATCCGGAGTCACATCGAACATGGCTTCTCCGGACAGGGATACGGTACGGCTGTCTTTCTTGAAGATTACAGGATAGGTCAGTTTTGCGCCCGAGTTGAGATAGACTACCGTGCTGTCCGGAAGCGTCAACTCTATCCGCTCACCCTCCGGGGCCTCAATCGACACAAGCCTGTCCGATACGGAATCATAGGTCATCTCATGGGACACATAGGCCCCGCCAAGCACAAGGACAGCGACTGCTGCAGCCCATGACATACGTACGAAAAACTTCTTCAGGCCGCCATGGCTCTTGCGTGGCCCGTCCATAGACGAAAGTTCAGAGAGGTCTATAAGAGCATGCAGATCCTTTACAATCCTGGAACACTCCTCCGGACAGTCCTCCCACCATCCGGCCACCTGACGCTCTTCTTCAGCAGATGCCCTGCCAGTCAAGGCTCTGTATATTGTTTCACTGTTGATCCTGTCCATAAATTTTCTGTTGCAACATTAATTAAACGCACAACTGGCCCTGTCTTACGGCAAAATCTTCTTTTTTTTGCACAGAAAAAGAAAATGCGGCCGGAAATGCCGCACGGAAAGATGTGCAGGGCACAACCGGCCGCAGGATATTTCATCTCAACGGTCAAAAAAGTGTATGGTCAGGATACGTGAAGGAAGGGAGGAAAGGCTACGCTTTTTCGCGCTGCCTTGCTGAAAGGGCACGCTGGAACTCGCGTGCATTTCTCATATGCTCCCCGTAAGTGACGGCAAACCTGTGTGAACCGTCAAAGTCCGGGCTGGCGCAGAAATAGATGTAGCCATGCGTATCAGGATTGAGGACAGCATCTATACACGCTTTCGGGGGGACATTGATAGGTGCAGGAGGAAGGCCTGCATGTCTGTATGTATTATATGGGGAATCCACCCTAAGGTGTTTCTTCAGTATTCTGTCGAGGGTGTAGTCATAACAGAAGGCTACCGTCGGGTCGGCCTGCAGTTTCATTCCCCGGCGGAGACGGTTGAGATAGACTCCGGCAATCTCCGGATATTCATCCTGCCTGAGCGTCTCTCCGCTTACAATCGAGGCAAGTATGGACACCTCCATCCTGTCAAGCCCCAGCCTTTCTGCCTTCGCAGTCCGCTCAGGAGTCCAGAAACGGTCGTACTCTTTCTTGAAGCGGTCGAATATATCCTTGACTGATGCTGTCCAGTACATCTCATATGTGTCAGGGAGAAACATTGCAAAGACATTCTCCGGAGAGAATCCATACTGGGCGAGGAAAGAGGCGTCATCGAGGGCGGCAGCCACCTGAGACGAATCTGCCATCATCTGTCTGCCTATGGTTGCAGCCAGTTTTTCCTTACTGCGGATTGTACCTGCAAGAGTAAGGTTCTGCGGTGACTGCCAGCCATTGCATATCATCCTGATGACATATACACTGGAGAATGACGGCTCTATCACATACCGCCCGGGCTTGGCGCGGGATGCAAGCCTCTCCTTCGCGGCACACCGCACAAGGCTACCATGACGTCTGGCACCGGCCCCTGACTCCACGGACGCGAGAATCTCTCCGGTCTCCATGTCAGGGTAGACATATAGTACATATTTTTCCGTAAAATTGCCGGCTTTATTGTCAGCCACATATCTTCCCACAAAAAATGCCGCTGCCGCCAGCACAGCAAAGATAAGAATATTGACAGTATGTGATTTTTTCCCCATATCCTATATTTTCCGTATCGTACTTAACGTCTCCTCAACTTCACCATATCCCCTTCACGCACAACGTGGTCTTCGGTGAATCCGTTTATCTTCAATAATGACTTGAGGCGTACACCATACCTCTGCGAGATATCCCGCAGCGTCTCATCCGCCTCGACAACATGTTTTTCCACATGTTCTGCAGCCTGGGCTTTCTTCCGCTGGAGATAGACGGCCGTCCCCGGAAGCAGGGTGGTGTCCTCCTTTAGGTCATTGAACCTCAGTATCTCTTTCTTGAAAAGTCCATTGGCTTTTGCTATGTCTGCATATGTCTCCCCTTCCGAAGAATACAGGAAAGGGACTCCATTCTGTGAATACAACTGTCTCGACAATGAGAGACTGAACCTGCGACCTTCCCTCTGGCTCAATGGCTGGCTCTGTTCAAGCAGCGACGGTGACTCCGGTATCTCCGCATTGCGTCTGCCCCTCCGTTTCTTCGGCCTGTCTTTCTTGTCCGATGAAGCATAGTCGGGAGACATCGTGTCATATCTGTCCAGGTCATAATCCTCAATCAGTTTTATCAGTTTCCTCGGGTAAGCGGGATCAGTGGCATAGCCGGCACGTTTCAGCCCGTATGCCCATCCTTTGTAGTCGGTTGTCTCGAGGTCGAATAGAAATTTGTACCTGTCCCTGTACCTCAGAAAATCCGAGTGATCCCGGAACGACTCTTCCGGGGAACTGTATTTCCTGAAGCACTCGCCTTTCCTGTCGTCATCATAGTACATTCTTGGGCCGTTCCAGTCATGGCATTTGATGCCGAAATGATTGTTGCCTTTGACGGCAAGTACAGACTGGCCGTTGGCGGACTCCAGCATGCCCTGCGCAAGAGTAATGCTGGCCGGGACTCCGGAGCGGTACATTTCAGCCACGGCTGTCCTGGAATATGTATTGATATAGGACTGCTGAGGCGAACGCTCCCCGGATGCATGGGACTGGAACAGTATGACAGCCAATGCGACGGCAAGTGACTTCAAACTGATATTGACACTGTATTTCATCATCTTCATGTTTCTTTCAGACATGGTCTCCACCACGGTGTGGCAAATATACGCAGAAGCCGAGTGCAATGCAAGAGGCCGAAGGCAAATGCAAACTTGTTTGCATGCAGACGAGGACTTTTGTATTGCCGAGGCGTGAACAGTATAAATGACCGAAGGTCAAATATACGCAGAAGCCGAGTGCAATGCAAGTTTACTTAAACCTCTCAAGGGGAATCTCTATACGCATCCCTTCCTTGGCAAGTACTGTCTCCGGAAATATTGCAGAGGCCTCCTGCAGGAAAATGCCCGTATCAGAAAAACGCGACGAATAATGCCCGAGCAAAAGTTTACCTGCTCCGGCCTGCAAGGCGCACTGCGCAGCCTGGGAAGCAGTAGAATGACAGGTATCGGCAGCCGTCTGTGAATATTGCTCCGGGAAAGTCGACTCATGGTATAGCAGGGATACTCCCTTCACCCATGAAGAAAGTTCAGGGAACGGGGCAGTGTCGCTGCAATAGGCATAACTTCGCGGAATATACGGCACATAGGCGGCTTCAGCAGCGCTGATGAGAAGCGGCTCGGACGTACCGGAAAATCTTCTGTAGCCGGTCTCGAATCCATACCCGCCGTCTTCCCCTGCCGGGCGCACGACATCCTCCCCTCTCTTCAATGACGCTATCTCCGCTATTGTAAGCCCGTATTTTTCTATCGCATCCTTGCGCACATTAAGCATAGGCGGCTTTTCCCTGACGATAAACCCATAGGTTTCAATCCTGTGGTTGAGAGGGAAAGCAACGAGTTCGACCGATTTCGACTCCCATATTTTCTCCGGGCTCTTCATGGAAAGCACATGATGCCCGATTTCGAATTTCCGGCCCTCACCGAAATACGAAAGGTAGAACTTCAGGACAGGCCCGAAAGAGCGCGGGGCAAAAATATTGAGACACGCTGTCCGGCCAAGCATGGTCATGGTAGAAAGCAGGCCGAAAAGGCCGAAAAGATGATCCCCGTGAATATGTGAAATGCATATGCTGTCTATGCGGAGATATGGTATCCCCATCCTGCGCATCTGCATCTGTGCCCCTTCACCGCAGTCAAACAAAAACAAGCGCCCCCGTACATCAAGTACCTGGGCGCTTGGATATCTGTTCATAGTGGGCAGGGCCGAAGCCGTGCCCAATATGTTCAAAGTAAAGTTCATCGGATGAAACCGCTATTCACCCTTCTCCAGTTTGCTCTTGAGGGCTGCAAGTTCAGAGATGTCGCCAAGAGTGGTCTTCTCGATATTGGAGTTGATCTTCTTGACTGCCTTCTTGGTATTGTCTGACTCGCTTACAGGCCTTTCGGACTTCTTCTCGTCAGCAGCAGAATATGTCTTCACATGAGAGAGGGTAACTCTCTTGGTGCTGCGTTTGAGTTCAAGAACCTTGAATGGAAGCACATCACCTGCTGCAGGCATTGTACCGTCTTCCTTTACAAGTTCCTTGTTGCTGCAGAATGCCTCAACATCATCATCCAGAGTGACTGTAGCCCCTTTGTCTGAAAGTGAGACAATCTTTCCGTCATGGACAGTACCCACAGCAAAAGTGCTTTCTACCTCATCCCAAGGATTAGGAAGGAGCTGCTTGTGACCGAGGCTCAACTTGTGGTTCTCCTCATCGAAGTCAAGTATAACAACATCTATCTTGTCGCCTGTCTGCACAAACTCTGAAGGATGCTTGATCTTGGTCCATGAAATATCGCTGATGTGGACGAGTCCCTCGATGCCTTCCTCAAGTTCTGCAAACACACCGAAATTGGTGATGTTACGCACAATGGCAGTATGCTTTGAGCCTACAGGATATTTCTCGCGGATATTCTCCCATGGATTAGGGACGAGCTGCTTGAGTCCGAGAGACATCTTCTTCTCCTCTCTGTCAAGGGTAAGAATCTGGGCCTCTACTTCATCTCCGACCTTAAGGAAATCCTGGGCGATGCGGAGCCTTGGAGACCATGACATCTCTGACACATGGATAAGGCCTTCTACACCTGGCTCTATCTCTACGAATGCACCATAGTCTGCAATAAGGACAACTTTTCCTTTCACCTTGTCACCCACCTTGAGGTTCGGGTCAAGGGCATCCCAAGGATGTACGGTAAGTTGCTTGAGTCCGAGGGCGATACGCTTCTTGGCCTCATCGAAGTCGAGGATAACGACCCTGATCTTCTGGTCAAGCTGCACGACCTCTTCCGGATGGTTGATTCTTCCCCATGAAAGGTCTGTAATATGTATAAGTCCGTCTACGCCGCCGAGGTCGACAAACACACCGTAGTTGGTAATGTTCTTGACAGTACCCTCGAGTACCTGGCCTTTCTCGAGTTTGCTGATGATCTCGCTCTTCTGCTGCTCGAGTTCTGCCTCGATAAGGGCCTTGTGTGATACCACTACATTCCTGAACTCCTGATTGATCTTCACAATCTTGAAATCCATAGTAGTGTCGACATACTGGTCGTAGTCGCGGATAGGCTTGATGTCGATCTGTGAGCCCGGGAGGAAGGCCTCGATGCCGAAGATATCGACAATCATACCGCCTTTCGTACGGGTCTTGACATAACCTTTAACTATCTCGTTGTTGTTGTAAGCCTGGTTGACCATATCCCATGAACGGAGAGCGCGTGCCTTCTTGTGGGAAAGGATTAACTGCCCTTTCTTGTCCTCGGCAGTCTCCACATAGACCTCAACCTTGTCTCCTACCTTGAGGTCAGGGTTGTAGCGGAACTCAGGGGCCATGATGACTCCCTCGCTCTTGTAGCCGATGTTGACGATAACCTCTCTCTTGCTGATGGCTGTAACAACGCCTTCAACAACTTCGTTTTCAACTACCTTTGAGAGGGTCTTGTCGTACTCTTCAGCGACTTTCTTCTTGTCCTCTCCATAGACATCATCCTCCTCGAATGCATCCCAGTCGAACTTGTCCGGATCAACTGAAGCGTTCAGGACTGAATGTCCGGCATTTTCAGCAGCAGGAACTTCTGCCTGGGCAGGCTCTGTCTGCGGAACTTCTGTGTTCACAGCAGTCTCCTCTGCAACAACTGTCTTGTTTTCTTCCATAATGTAAAATAAAACAAATTAGCGGGTTTAACATTATTCTTGTGCCCGGCCGGGACAAAGACATGCCCTGCCACCGGTTAAAGGCGGGCAAAAATATGGATAATTTATCTCAAAAACAAGCATTTCCGAAAGAAATTGACGGAAACAGAGACAGGCTAAAGCATCTTCAGCCTCTTGAATATAATCAGGATAATACCGAATGACAGCAGCATCATGCCCAGAATGATGACCCAGTCCCATCCTGTACCGGTAACAGGCAGGGAGACATTCATGCCGAAGAAACTCGCTATCAGTGTCGGAGGCATCAGCAGAAGCGACACGAGGGTGAACACCTTCATGATCTTGTTCTGGTCGAGGTTGATGAGACCTATGACAGTATTCTGCAGATACTCAAGACGCTCAAAGCCGAAATTGGTGTGGTTGATGAGCGAGGAGATGTCCTTTAGCATCACATTCAGCTTTGACTGGAGTTCGTGCGGATACTTGCTGCTCTTGAGCAGGCTGGAGATGACCCTCTGCTTGTCGACTATGTTTTCCCGCACCAGCATTGTGTTCTCCTGCAACTGGTTGATGTCCAGAAGGAACTCCTCATTGATGTCCTCCCCGAGGCTCACCTTCCTGTTGTACTGTTCTATCTCCTTGGACATGAGTTCAATCATATCGGCATCAAGGTCAATCCTCTGCTCCAGTATACTGACAAATACCCTGAATCCGGAAGGATACATCTTCGGGAAGGCGAGCATCCTGCGCTGCAGATCAGTGAAACTCCTGAGGGGACATTCCCTGAGTGTAGTCAGGACATTACCGGTGATGATAAACGAGACCGCCTCCATGGAATATTCCTCCGGCCCCGGAATCAGGAAGTTGGTATTTGCGAAAATGGCATTCTCCGTCTCGGAAAAACGGGACGAACTCTCAATCTCCTCGGCTGTAGCACGGCTCTGGATAGTGGTTCCGACGAAAGATTCCGCGGCACGCTTCTCGTCTCCTGTAGGGGCAAACAGATCAATCCAGATGACATCAGCCGGCTTCAGGCTCTCAAACACCTCCTCCGACTGGGACATCTGTATCTGACCGTTTGATTTGTAGAAGATTTCAATCATTGCTCATACAGTTTTTTCCGGCCGGAAGTCGGAAAGGTTTGACGTTAAAAATCCGTCTCCGCAGAGAATTTCGCAAAAGTAGGCATTTCCGCTGAAAATTCAAAATCAAGCACCCCGAACGGGCTAATTGAACGGCATGAACAGCGCCTGACATTGAACAGTACCAGACATTGAACAGTACCAGGCACAGAGCAGCATTCCGGAGGCCGGCACAGTTAACCTTCTGACAGGGGCAACTGACTGCCGGCGTCAGAACAAAAGCCTGATACCTATGCCTATCAGCACCAGCCCGCCTGTAATTCTTGCCGGTGTCCCGAACCGGCACCCGATGAGACTGCCGCACGACACGCCGAACACTGATGCCAGGACTGTTGTCGCAAACACTGCAACAGTAAGGGACAGGGCATCGTCCGTCTCCATGCCGGACATGGCGAGCGACACCCCTACTGCAAGGGCATCTATACTGGTTGCAAATGCAGCAAGCAGAAGATGTTTCATGCCCCTGAGGTCAACCGTCTCCTCTGATTTCCGCAGGGCAGACCACACCATCGAGCCGCCAATATACAGGAGTATCACAAATCCTATGACATGTGCAGCCTTATGGATAAAAGATGCGACAGAAGCGCCAAGAAGCCAGCCGAGGAATATCAGCATGGCCTGCATGATACCGAAAGCAAGCGACACCTTCAGTACTTTTCCCGGAGACACCCGGCCGAGAGAGACGCTCCCGCCCAAAGACACCACAAGAGTATCTACGCTTAATGAAAGCGAAAGCAGAATGATTTCAAGAACACTCATCTCCTGACACTTTAATATGGGCGGAACATCTGCCTGTTGACTATCGAGCGCCCGAGTGTAAGTTCATCGGCATATTCGAGGTCATCGCCGAAGCCAAGTCCCCTTGCCAGAGACGAGACCTTGACACCGAAGCCGGATATCTGGCGATAGATATAGAATGATGTTGTCTCCCCTTCAACATCCCCGCTCAGGGCAAGAATGACCTCGGGCTGGCTTTCACCGGTCCCGGTACAGTCCCCGTCTGTTCCTCCTGCCCCGGCATCAGAGCCACACAGGGCGGATACCCTGTCCACAAGTTCCCGGATAGTAAGGTCTGACGGCCCGACCCCGTTGATAGGGGAAATGATTCCTCCGAGCACATGGTACAGGCCATGGTACTGCCCGGTATTCTCTATGCTCATGACATCCCTGACACTTTCCACCACACATATAGTCCTGCGGTCACGGGAAGGGTCGGAACAGATGGAGCAGGTCTCATTGTCCGAAATCATCCTGCATACCCGGCAATACCGCACCTCATCCCTGAGACTGTTGACGGCCGCAGTGAAATGGTGCACATTCTCCTGAGGCTGACGTAAAAGATACAATGCCAGTCTCAGGGCGCTCCTCTTTCCTATCCCCGGCAACATGCCGATGGCATCCACCGCATTCTCCAGTAATTTTGACGGATAATTTTCCTTGTACATCCCTGTTATATTAATTTTACTCCCGGACACCGCTACTGCCGGTGGCACCGTGCCATCTTGCCAGAGCCTCCATCGGGCCTGGCAAAAAACAGGAAAACCTTATTCCGTATTCGCTGCCGACACGGCACAATATATCCCTTGCCGCCACTCCGAATGAACCTGTCACGCGGACTTCATCTGCGCAGCCATATCTGAGCAGGCTTCTTGTGATGAAATTCCTGAAATTACTGCGGACAAGTCCGTACACATGCTCATCTGCAGACATGCCGAGAATATACGGGGCCAATGAAGCAAGGGCTCTGGATGGTGAGCCTCCTCCGTAGACAAGCCTGACTACTCCGGCATAATCCAGAGAATACTGCCTGTAAAAATCCGCAGACACCCCCGCTGGCAGCAGGCCCTTGACATAGTCGGCAAGGAACATTTTGCCGAGTGCAGCCGCACTTCCTTCATCCCCGAGGATAAAACCTCCAGGACGGATGTTCTCCACTACTTTCTCCCCGTCATAACGGCAACTGTTTGAGCCAGTCCCCAATATGGCCACAATGCCGGGAGACGAGCCGCACAGTCCGCGTGCCGCTGCCATAAGGTCTGAATGATATTCCCTCCCCGCTTCAGGGAAAGCCGCGCCCAATGCCCCGTCAAGATG
Source organism: Candidatus Cryptobacteroides excrementavium (assembly GCA_017695025.1). Taxonomy (GTDB): domain Bacteria; phylum Bacteroidota; class Bacteroidia; order Bacteroidales; family UBA932; genus Cryptobacteroides; species Cryptobacteroides excrementavium. The sequence goes on along the minus strand of JADILX010000004.1, from coordinate 14,877 downwards.
CCTGATGTATTCAGGAAGACATTGCCCTCCCCCGGGATTGGCTGGACACACATCTCTATGTGTCTCCACACTACCCGGATATGCACCTCCTTGTGTCTCCACGATACCGGCCCCATAGAAAACTATCTCCGACACGCTGTTCCGGACAGAGGTACCGGCATGCCGGCACATATCTTCGGGCATCTGCTCCCCCATGCATCCGCTGGCGCCATGTTCTACAAGAGAAGCGGCTTCACTCACTGTGGCTGAGATTGTCTCAGGTGAAGTCACCGCCACATTGATTCCGGAGACCGTGAAACGTGAGCATATTTCGCCTGCACCGTCCAGAAGACAGCAGTCCGTCTTCGTGGCGCCGCTCTCCATAATCAGTTTCATATCCCGCATCACCCTCATCATCTGAAGCCTCTCAAGAAAACTGCAAATATAGTCAGAAGCCGAGTGCAATGCAAGTTTACTTGCAATTGCCGTCACGAGGCCACGGGCGGCCACGCTGCAAGTATGATTTTGTCAGATTGTAAAATGTTCCGGAAATTTACATAAATTTGTGAGCAGTACAGACGGGGGCAGTCCCGGTTTAAAATCATAGAAATGGAAAAATTCGACATAGCAAACGCAATCAGCGATGACGGGAAATGGGAAACAGTCAGCAGTGAATATCTGTTCAGAAGGCCATGGCTCACTGTACGTCACGACCAGGTAAGACTCCCGGACGGGAGAATCAACCCGGAATTCTATGTACTTGAATACCCCGACTGGATCAATGTAATCGCCATCACAACAGACGGACTTTTCGTCATGGAAAGGCAATACCGGCAGGGTCTCGGGAAGACTTGCTATGAAATTCCCGCCGGAGTCATGGAAAAAGGAGAGACAGCCCTCGAAGCCGCCCGCAGAGAACTTCAGGAAGAGACAGGATACGGGGACGGGGAATGGCAGGAAATCATGATGCTCTCCGGCAACTCAAGCACGACAAGCAATATCACGCATTGTTTTCTTGCCACAGGTGTCAGGAAAATATCGGAGCAGCATCTTGACAACACCGAAGATCTCAATGTATGTCTTCTGACAGCAGAGCAGGTCAGGCTGCTGCTGACAAACGACAAGATCAGACAGGCACTGATGGCTGCACCTCTCTGGAAATATTTCGCAGAGAACCATCTGCTCTAAGTCCTGCCGTTGACAGACAAATCCCATATGTCAAGGCCTCAGTACACAGGCAAGAATATCCCGGAAAATCCGCATCGGTGTGTATCTTCCGGTCTGAATATCATAGACTCAAGGTCTTATCAGCGTATCTCCCCTGTCCAGGCTGACTGTCCAAAGGCATCACTGTAAAGGACTTCATCATCCGGGACATACCATACGGCAGCCTGGATATCGCGATATCCCATCTTCCTGTATACCGAAGCATAGCCCTCCACCTGACGGAGATACCTTCTGTCCGATGCGGCATCCCTGCGTCCGAATTTATAGTCTACAATCACCACTCTTCCATCCGGATATTCAATCACCCTGTCCGGGCGGAAGATGCTACCGTCATCATCGATGATATCAATCTCCTTCCTGACCAGCGCACCGGAATGCCCGTCAGGGAACCATCCACGACCAAAGGCCGAAGCGATACGCTTCTCAAGCATGCTGAATGCAGACACGGACTCCTTGTCATCCATATCACCGGCAAGTACGGATGCCTCTACGGCAGTCTTGAGGTCAGAAGGCCTTTCCACCCTTGAAAGTATCTCATGCAGCACTATCCCCCTCAGCCTGTCAGATGCCCCGTAGCCTGTACTTCCGTCCTCGGCAAAAAAATCGGAAGAGTCACGGCTGAACACCAGCCTCGCCTTGACAGGTGTCCCGTCCTCACTCTGCCGGGGATTAAGAGGCCATGAAGGGTAACCTGATTCAAGTGCCATGACAGAGTCTGTGCCCTTGCGGCGGGAGCAGGCTTCGTCCCGCGTTATGCCACCTGCAGAAAATACGAGCGTCCCGTCATCTTCCGATGATTCCTCAAAACGGGGGAAAGGAGGCATGGCATCTTCCTCTGCATCCCGGAAACCGGGGACTTCCAGATATTGTGCCGCAGTCTCCGGTGCTCCGGAAACATTTCTGGCAAACAGATACAGCAACTGTGAAAAATTCGACACCGAGTCAGGCATGTTCCGCATGAAAGATTCTGAAGGACACTCAGCGATAAGATACATTCCTTTTACAGCTCTTGTAAAGGCGACATATACAGTATTGATATTGTCCACATACTGCATTTTGAGTTCCTGCCTGTAATCTTTTTCAAAGAATGTCTGGAGACTTTTCGAAGACAGCATCACATCATAGATACCATCCGATGCTTCATCCAGCGAAGTTCCTTCAAGGTCAGGACGGCACCAGTGCTTGCCGGCCTTATACAGATTGACCGACTCTACATAAGGGAATATCACGTAATTGAAATCAAGCCCCTTTGACTTGTGGATCGTCATTATCCTCAACGAATTGCCGGCATCCGGAGAACTTACGGACGGTTTTGCATCGGCCCAATACACAAGGAAGTCATGCAGGCTGTTACCTTCGGCTGCGACATAGTCCTGGACTTCATCCATAAAAGACTGTATATAGAGAATTTCCCTGTCAAACAGTTCCCTGTCGGCATCCCTGAGTTCTCTGAGCAGCGATTCACACAAGTCCACGAGTGACCGGCTGCCTGAAGGCATTTCTATGTCAAAAGATGAGGCAAGGTAGCCGTTCACGGTATCGGCAGGATTGTCAGCATAGGAAAGGAGAGAACAGAGACGCCTGATGGTGACGGATGACTTTACGGCCAGCGAATCATCTGTAATCACCGGGACATTATTGGCAATCAGATAAGCCGCTATGACGGCTCCGGAATCATTATTCCGTACAAGAACAGCCATCTCTCCATAGTCTATACCTCTTTCCCTGAGCATTTTCACCGTATCCAGCACCTTGTCCGGCTCAACCCGGGCATCACAGAAGGTTATCCTCACTTCTCCCTCTCCTTTCGGCACAGGCGGCATTTTCTGACGGACATCGGCATATATTGCCGATATGCTGCGGTCGGAGGCCTCCCCATACTGTCTGTCGAGGAATGCTGCCGCAACAGGGAAAAATCCATTGTTGAATGCCACTATATTTCTGAAACTTCGGTAGTTGACATCGAGCGTATGCTCTTCAGTCCGGATGAATCCCTCCCGGACTTCGGAGTCGAGAAGATTCCAGTCGGAGCCCCTCCACCTGTAGATACTCTGCTTTACATCCCCCACAATCAGGTTTCCGAACCCTTGCGCCTCACTGTTTGCTATCAGAGGCCTGAAATTGTCCCATTGTATCCTTGAAGTGTCCTGGAACTCATCCAGCAGAAAATTCTCATACCTCACCCCGGTCTTCTCATACACGAAAGGTGCATCAGAGCCGTCAATTATATCCTTAAGGATGCTGTTCGAGTCATCGATACTCAACACATTCTTCTCTTTCATCAGGGCGTTGAACTCCCGGTACAGATCAGATGCCACACCGAGGGCATAGAGCTGGTCCCTGAGCACCATGGCAGTCCTGTACTCCCTGAACCGGAAGCCGAACAATGAGCAGAACTCTTCAAGAGGCCGGCAGATGAGAGGACAGACCAGATTGAGAAAGGCACCGGCCTTCGCCTTCGGGAACCATTGCTCAGGATCGGATGCCCTCGACATGAAACTCTCCGTAGGAGCCTCAACCGGCTTTCCGGGTGCCGGCACATGATATCCGGAGAGTACTGACATGAATCCGCGGTAAAACTTTTCCGGCCCGACCCCCGCTTCGTCAAGCAGGCTAAGGACCCTTCCTGCAGCATCTTTCACATCGTCTTCGAACTTGCGGATCGTCCTTAGACATGAAGACCGTATACGGGAAAGATTCTCTTTGGAATATGCCTGATCTTCATCTATACCGGACTTCTCAACCAGCGACCTGTGCTCATCAGACTTCAGCCGCCTTGCCATCGGGACCAGGGAAGACTCAAGGCTGTATTTCCCTGCATGTTCAATCTGCTCCATAACACTGTCAGTGAGCCATTTCAGAAGAGCGGAATCTTTCTCTGTGATGGCATCGAGCACCCGGTCCACACTTTCCGACACCAGGGAATCCTTGTCGAGTTCCACCCTGTAGGATGCAAACTGCCCTATTTCCCTTGAGAAAGACTTGAGAGTCTGCTGGAAGAACCTGTCAATCGTGCTCACACCGAATGCGCTATAGTCATGAAGGATATTACAGAGCATGTCTTTTGCACTGTCCGCAAGTGACTCGAGCGTAATCTTCTGCCCGGGCTTGCCCGGCAGTTCCTTTATCACGTCCTTCTCATCTATCCCGACCGGGCGGCCTTTATTGTCATAGTCCGGGATGAAATACTTTATATAGCCGGATTTCTCCGGTTCGGTGGCCAAGATGAACAGTTCCTTCATTATCCTGGTCTTCATCTCGTCCGTAGCCTTGTTTGTAAAGGTAACTGCCAGGATATGCCGGTAGGCATACCTGTCGTTTTTGCTGAAGAGCAGGGCAATGTATTTTCTGGCGAGAGTGAATGTCTTGCCCGATCCGGCTGAGGCCTTTACAATTTCCATATCTGAGGTTCCTTATTTATTGTTTATCAGTAACCTCAGATATGGAAACGAATCTTCCCCCTATAGTCCCCACGGGGGACATTCCCCCTCCTCCGCCTCCCCCGCCGGGAGGGACTGTCGCAGCATGCGCTGCTCCGGAAATCGTATTCCCTGTCATTACCTGAGGTTCCTTATTTATTATTTTTACGACGCTATCCACGGCCACAGATAGACCTGAAGTCACAGAATGCACAGACATCAGGATCATCCGTACGCCTGAACGGGATGGAGACATCCTCTATCTCACGGAGCATATCCGCCACCCGTTCTTTCATCGCCCCGACAAACGACTTGCCTACCTCCACACTTAAAGGAGGCTCCGAGAAAATCTTCACCGTAGAATAAACCGAATTGAGCAGCCGCCTGTCTCCATCCGGGACATTGTTTTCAATAAGCAGGTCATATATAAACAGCTGCAGCGCTATTTTGGGCTTGTCCCTGTATTTTTTGTCTCCGAAAAGATTGGCGACAATCTTATCCGTACCTGCATCAGACACATCCATCTCTTCAGGTGAGACTTTTCCTGTCTTGTAGTCGACCACCCTTATCTCGTCAGGAGAGAAACTGTCGATCCTGTCCACAATACCTTTGATACGGAATCCGTTGAAACTGCAGCGGAGATTCTCTTCAAGTCCGAGTATCTCGAAACGGTCCGTCTCCTTTGACCGCATCACCTCCAGGTCACGTTCCAGAGTCTTGAGGACATATCTGACAATCACATCCTCTATCACCAGATTGCGGCCTTCCACTTCATTGGAGCGCAATGCCTCCATAATCAGGCTTCTGACCTTCGCCTTTATCTCCCCTGTCCTCTTCATCCAGTCTTTCAGATACCGGGCGGTGACCGGGATCGTCCGTCTGCCCATAAAGCATGATACAGGGACTGCACCCGGCTTCATCGCTTCTTCCCCGGAATAAAGACACTGCATGGTACGGTGGAACACATTCCCGATCATGGATGCGTCCAGGGATTCGGCGACCTCCTCCTCCGGCCTGAGCATTTTCACTGTCTGGTAATAGAATTTCACAGGACACGCCAGATAGTTCTGCAATGCTGTTGCAGACAGGTCACGCTGCCTGATGACATCCACATCAGCGGCAGTCTTCATTACAGTATCTTCATCCGCTCCCGTCATCACTGATGTGTCCGCCACATACCGTTTTAGCGGAAGCCTGAAATGATACTCGAGTTGCCTGACATACCGGCTTTCCTCCCCTGACCTGAGCCCCTCGGTACGCGAATCATACAGTATCCACACATTTTCCGCCCTGGTGATCATCCTGTAAAAATAATATGCCCACACCGCATCCTGATATTCATAGGTCGGCAGGCCGAAACCTTTTCTGAGTTCAGGAGGGATGAAGGACGAACTGACATTCCGTCTCGGGAAAATCCCCTCGTTGGCCGAAAGAATCACAAGATTGCGGAAATCAAGGGCTCTCGTCTCCAGAGGCCCCATTATCTGAAGCCCTTTAAGCGGCTCTCCCTTAAACGGGACGGTGACCCCGGAAAGCAACTGCTCCAGAATCCGGATATAGGTCACTGGCTGCACCACAGGGGCTATCTGTCTCAGCCTGCCTGCACATCGGTAGTACTCTCTTGCAAAATCCATCTCAAGCACCATGTCGGCATCTCCGCCCAACCCGGCGGCAGCCCGGCCTGCTATCTCCATAAGATATGCCCCGAAATCATCAACCGCCGCCTTGTCCGCCGTCTTAGGGTCTTTTACCACAGGCCTGAATATGAGGCCGAAGATACCGTCTGACTTAAGATTCTCTTCCGGGACATAGAGCCTTGCACCGGACTTGACATTCCGCACTATTTCTCTTTCGGCCTCTGTCATCAGCCTTTTCAGTATGCCGTTCGAGAACAGCGTCCATACCTGCCTGTAATAAAATCCCCACACGCCGCCACGCTGACGCATATGCATCTGCATAACGGCTATGGACGACATCATCCCGTAAAAATCACTGCCGGTCATAGGATAGCCCATCGTGACATTGATCTCACGGATTTCCGGAGGTACGGTATTAAGCAACGGCATCAGAAGCGTCTCGTCAGGCAGGACGACGGCACAGTCAGCACCTGAAAGACTCCCGACCATGGAAAGATCGCCACCGGCCTGAGTATCCGCAATATATCTGAAAACCGACGGCAACTGCTTCACCTGCCCTGTAGAAGAAGGGACACTGATGACCCTTATGTCTGGCTCCGGCACACCGTCAGGATCCCATCCGTATTTCTGCGGGAACTCCTTCACATTCTCCTCCATGAAAAATGAAGACTTGTTCCTCCTGTCCTTTATCATCTTCCCGGAATAGTCCCAGCAGAACTCGGCAAGGCTCATGTCCCTCATTCTCCTCATCACTGTCTTCTCACACTCATTCAATGCATTAAGCCCTACAAAGACAAACTTGCCAATACCATTGAAATCCCCTGGAAACACATCATGTCCGGACGACATGATATCCTCTTCCCCGACGGCCGTGCCATGACGGCCAACACTTTCCGCGATAGACCGGTATACCATGCCCTCATATGCCATCCCTTTGGACTGCAGACGTTCCCTATATGACAGATATAGCGGATACAGGATGTTCCATATCATAAGAAAACGCTCCTTGACATCCCGTGAGCCGTTGCTAGGGACAGATGTCCTGCCGCTTCCCCTGTCCGTGAAATGACTCACAAAACTCTCCAGCGCCTTCCTTTGCCTGTCCGAAAGGTACTCGAAATTGTCCTGGATGGATTTTATATCCGACACATTGGTGAACAATTGTTTCGGATCCACAAGATATTTGTCGACATCATTGAAGTCACCGAGGATAATGTCTCCCCAGAAAATGAACTCGTCCAGCGGCTCGGCTTTAGCATTGAGACGACGGTAGCATTCATACAGTTCCAGAAGCAGGGACACCCTGTCTGTCACATTCCCTCCATACAGCCTGTAGAAAAAATCATTCATAGTGACAAGGGACGGGGCTATCACAGGTTTTGCCTCCGCCTTTGCCACATCTGCCAGATGCCTCCTGAAAAACATCATTGAGCGCCTGTTCGGGAAGACAAAGCATTTCCTGTCAAGTCCGCCTTCATCAAAATATTTTTCCGCCACCTGTCTGAGAAAAGGAACCATAGTCTGAACCGGAATAATCGATGTCACCCGTATAAAATCCGTCCGGGCGGCACCGTGTCATGTCAAAAACTGAAAAGAAGAGGAAGCACGATTATCATCACTATCCCCATTATTATCTGAAGAGGGAGTCCCACCTTGATATAGTCCATGAAAGTATACTGGCCTGCCGGCATCACAAGGGCATTGGGAGGAGTAGAGAAAGGGGATGCAAAGCACATGCTCGCCGCCACCGTCACTGCAAACAGGAACGGGACGGGACTTACACCCAACTGGACAGCACTCTGCAGGGCTATCGGGGCCATAAGCACGGCAGTCACAGTGTTGCTGATGAACATAGTCATCAGTGAGGCCGTAAAATAAATGCCTGCGAGCAGGGCGACAGGCCCGAAATCACCGAGTGAACTCACAAGCGCACCTGAAATCCATGATGACACGCCGGTCTTCTCCAGGGCCAGGGACATAGGAAGCATAGCCGCAAACAGGACTATGGTCTCCCAGTTGATGGTCTTGTATGCTGCCTCGACATTTCTGAAGCAGCCTGTGAGCACCATCAGGATGCCGGCTATCATCACAGCAGTGACAGGAGCCACCGGAATAAAGTCGAACACCATCATGGCCACCATCATAATCATTATGACAGCCGCCACAGGGGCCTTGTAGTCAAGAGTGACCTTGGCCGCCTCGGCAAGAGGCTGGCCGAGCACCACCCACTCCGTATCCTCCCTGCTCAGACGGGCTATATCATGCCAGCCGCCCTGGACAAGGAGCACATCTCCGCTGTGCATCTTCACATCCCCGAGTTCGTGAAGGATATACTCATGCTTGCGGCGTATACCGAGCACATTGACATTGAACTTGTCTCTGAAGCCGGCCTCCTTGACAGTCTGGTTCACCATATTTGAAGATGGCATCAGCACTATCTCGGCTATGCCTATATCGTAGAACGCAAGTGTCCCTCCCTTTGACACAGTCTCTTCGGTGGTGTGGCCGTCAAGCATCTCCATACCGTATTCAGAAGAAAAACCGGCTGCCGAATCCATACCGCCGGACACATAGAGGACATCACCTTCGCGTATCACGGTATCGGGAGACGCCAGTTGCTGCGTAACAGTCTTGAGAAACCTGTGCTGGGCGACTTCACCCCTTCTCACCTCAAGGATGTTCAGCCCGTATCTGCGTCTCAAGTCCAGTTCCAGCACAGTCTTTCCGACTATAGAGGAGCCGGAAGAAGCCCTGAGACGGAACAGATTGTCAGAAAGGCTGTATTCCTTTACAAGCTGGTTCAATGATTTTCCCGAAGACGCCCCGTCGTTTTTCTTTTCTTTCTTTGAAAGGAATATTCTGGACAACGGCAGCAGTACGATGATGCCTGTGGCAAGACAGACAAGACCGACAGGCAGGAAAGAGAAGAATGACAGCGGCTCATAGCCTGCTCCGGTAAGAGTATCCTGAATCACAAGGTTGGGAGGTGTACCGATGAGCGTCATCATCCCTCCCATGCTGCTTGCAAAGGCAAGAGGCATCAGAAGCCGAGAAGGGCTCATACCGGCATTATTGGCCAGACTCACCACGATAGGCAGCATCAGCGCCACTGTTCCCGTGTTGCTTACAAAGGCCCCTATCCCGCCAGTAACCAGCATCACCAGCAGGAAAAGCCTGAGTTCGCTCTTCCCGGCAAGTTTCAGTATCTTCGAACTTATCATCTTGGCAAGCCCGGTCTGGAAGATTGCCCCGCCTACTACAAACAGACCCACCATCATGATGACCACCTGGTTGGAAAAGCCTGAAAGGGCTTCCTCAGGAGTCAGTATCTGAAACACAAGAAGGGCTATAAGGGCACAAAGGGCCACAATGTCCGACCGGAACCGCCCGGACACAAAAAATGCCGCTGCGATGACGAGAATAGCAAGCGTAATCCACATACTCAAATATATAATAAATGCCGCAACGTCAAATATACGCAGAAGCCGAGAGCAGAGCAAATGTTTTTGCTATGCCGAGGCGCAACAGTATAAATGGCACTTAGTGCCAAATATACGAAAAAATTTGCATTTCCGGGGGAAATGCTTACCTTTGCACAAGTCAAATTTGAATTATTCAAATTTAGTCCGGCAATGCCGGCATTGGATGCAATATATTACAACTTTTAAAAGGAAGAACATGAAAAAGAAATTCAGATGCCTCGTCTGCGGCTACGTCTATGAAGGTGAAAACCCTCCTGCAGAATGTCCTGTATGTCATGCCAAGGCTGACAAATTTGTGGAAGTTAAAGAGGCTGAAGGCTCGCTCGCATGGGCAGACGAGCACAGGCTTGGTGTCGCCAAGGGTGTTGACCCGGAGATTCTCCAGGGACTGAAAGACCATTTCAACGGTGAATGCACAGAAGTGGGGATGTACATAGCAATGAGCCGTCAGGCAGACAGGGAAGGCTACCCTGAGATTGCTGAAGCCTTCAAGAGATATGCATACGAAGAGGCTGACCATGCTGCCCGTTTTGCAGAACTTCTCGGTGAAGTCGTGTGGGACACTGAGACCAATGTAAGGAAGAGAATGGAAGCAGAGGCCGGTGCATGTGAAGACAAATTCCGTATCGCCAAACTCGCAAAGGCACAGAATCTTGATGCAATCCATGACACTGTGCACGAGATGGCAAAAGACGAAGCCCGCCATGGAGCCGGCTTCCAGGGGCTCTACAACCGCTATTTCAAGAAATAGCCGCTGACAGGAAAACAGGGGCGGAGACTGAAAACCTCCTTCCCGTTTGTCCAGACATATCCGGGGTGGTCAAAATCTTTTGGGCCACCCCGTTTTTTAATTATTTTTGTGCACAATAATCCGGCTTTCCAGCCACAAAAAAGGTATCAGACATCAAGATGGAACAGAAAAAGACACTTTATCCCATAAAATTCATCCCCGCCACCGAACAGCACAGATGGGGAAAAGAGACACACATGATAGCCGACCTCGGGACTGTCGATACCGAAGCCGGCAACGGATGGCTCGCTGGCAACACCATCAGCGACATCATGGAGACCTACATTGAGAGAGTCGTCGGAGAAGATGTCTACAACTACTACGGAAGACAGTTTCCTGTCTCTGTCTCAGTTCTCGACATTGACGGGGACATGCCTGTTGCCTGCCACCCGGATGACGAGTCTGCAGGACAGAGATATGATGCACTGGGAAAGAACACATTGTGGTATATACTCGAAGCGTCCGGCAATGCCATGATATACTTCGGATTCAAAAACGGGATGTCTGCAACAGAACTTTACGAAAGATGTCTCGACGGAAGCATCCGTGACGCCCTCACACCAGTAAAGCCGGGAAAGGGAGACTGGCTCAACATCAGGCCGGGCACAGTATATTCAGCCTCCGGGAGGCTCAGGATACTGTCCATTTCCGAAGCGTCAGCCATCACATTCATTCTGCACGACCCTGACGGCAAGCCTGAAGACTCGCATGTAGAAGATGCAATAGACCTCATAGACTATATGCCGGCCGATATGGACACATATCACAGGGCGACAGCCAGTCTGCAGCCGGGGATATTACTTTCAAGTCCCGAGTTCACAGTAGCCAGAATGGAAGTGCATGAGCCGGCAAAGGTAACATCTGGACATTCATTCACAATATATTCATGTATAGGAGGAGGACTTGCAGTCCAGACAGCCGCAAAAGACGACAGATGGGAAGAACATACGGAGAGTTACCCGCTGGCAGACGGGGAGACAATGCTTGTACCGGCGGACATCGATGAATTTTTCCTTGTCCCGACAGGACGCGACACTGTTGTCCTTGAGACCATTGTCGAAAAAAGAGAGGAAGTCGACGGATACATCGACCCTGACACAGAGCCATTCCTCGAAGGCGAAGACTACGGAGGGGCAGAAGACGGGGACACAGACGATGATATTGAGGCAGACGGCGATGACAGGCAGGAGTCATCCGGTAAAAATGCCGGCGGGGCTGCAGACATAAGGAGATTCTTCAATTAGAAATTCTATGGCAGAAGACACACGAATAGACAAATACCTGTGGGCCATCAGGGTATTCAAGACGCGCAGCGAAGCCACAGAGGCCTGCAAAGGAGGGAAAATCCGGCTGAACGGCCATGACGTGAAGCCGTCGAGGACGATAAAGGCAGGAGACACCATAAGTGCACGGAAAGGCCCCGTAACATACACATACAAAGTGATTGAAGCGGCAGACAAACGGATGGGCGCCAAGATAGTGCCTCAATATGCTGAGAATCTCACCCCGCAGTCCGAACTCGACAAACTCAAGACTCCGGTAGAGACATTCTTCCTGAAAAGGGACAGGGGGACAGGCCGGCCGACCAAAAAAGAGCGCCGCCAGATGGACTCCCTGTGGGATGCCCTGAGTCTTGAAGTTCCTGACGATGTCGCCGACAGGTTTGCTGCAGAATTCGGATTTGATGATGAAATGCCGGATGACGAAATGCCGGATGACGACAGCGCTGACATCCAGTGACACTGTATCCACGGCATCTGAACACACCATATCATGTGCAGACTATTCTTCATATTGGCATGCATTTTTCTGACGGCAGTGACAGAAGCAGCCGGGCTGCCGGCCATCGGCCCTGACGAAACGGACACCACATCAGGCTGCGATACTGCAGCAGGATGGCAACTGACAGCCAGAGACTCTGACCGTACTCCGGAATACTCAGGAGTGGCGGTCGGCAACGGAAGCCTCGGGATGCTCCCATGGAAAGAGCCGTTTTCCATACGGCACGTCATCATGAACAACGTCTTTGAACGTCAGGGAGACGACGGACTGAACCGCATAATATACGGCATCTGTCCATTCGGCATCACGATGTATATCGACGGGAAGGCTGTTTCAGACAATGACATCTCTGACTGGAGCCAGACTCTCGACATGAAACGTGCGGAGCATTCCACAACATTTACCATAGCAGGGAAAGCCCGTGTAGAATACTCATTCATGGCATTGAGAAATCTCCCGTTTGCGCTCATGATGACATGCCGCATCACAGCATCAGATGATATCAATGTAGAAGTCTCCAATAAGATGACTGTTCCCGGTGGATATCGCAACAGTGTCTCCGGACTATGTTCCTTAAAGGCGGAAAGCCGGCATATTGACCTGCTCCTGACCAGGGCCGAGACGCAGCACGGGACACATAAGGTGGCCGCATCAGCCATGTTCTTCCCGGACAGCCATTTCTCCCGCAGCAACCATTTCTCCCGCGGCAGCATTAGCGCTTCAGGCCGGCCTGAAGAATGCGCGGACATGATTTCCGCCAGCCTGAAAAACGGAGAAGCCGCATCATTTACCCTCGCAGGGACAATATGTTCTACCGCAGACTTTACTGACCCGTCAAACGAGTCCGTACGCCAGATCGTCTATATCGACAGGTTGACTCCGGACAAAATCATTGGCTCACATCTCGACATGTGGGAAAATCTCTGGCAGTCAGACATTGAGATAGAAGGGGATGCTGAAGCCCAGCAGGCAGTACGGCTTGCCTTGTACAGCCTGTACAGTTCATGCAGAGAAGGCTCCCGCCTCAGCATCCCTCCAATGGGGCTATCCTCAACAGGCTATGGAGGACACATATTCTGGGACAGTGAACTATGGATGTTCCCGCCCATGCTGATGATGAACACCGGCATCGCAAAATCCATGATAGACTACCGTGCCGACAGGCTGGACAGAGCCAGGGCAAAAGCATATGCCTATGGCTACACTGGAGCAATGTTCCCCTGGGAATCCGATGGCGCCGGTGAAGAAGCCACACCAGTATGGGCCATCACAGGGCCGATGGAACACCACATCACGGCGGATGTCGCCATAGCCGCATGGGACTACTATTGCGTCACACGGGACAGGGAATGGTTTGAAGAGTCCGGATGGCCTCTGATACGCAGTGCGGCAGAATTCTGGGAAAGCCGGGCAAGCCGTAATGATGACGGCACATGGTCGATACATGGGGTGACCGGTGCCGACGAATACGCAAATAATGTGACAGACAATGCTTTCACAAACGGTGCAGTAAAAAAGGCTCTCCAATGTGCAGTCAAAGCCGGTAAAGTGTGCGGGGCGGAAGTTCCCGGGATATGGAAAGAATTGTCGGAAGGGCTTCGCATCATCGAAAGTCCGGATGGCATAACCCTCGAATATGAGGGCTATTCTGGAGAGCAGATAAAGCAGGCCGATGTGAACCTGCTCGGATACCCTCTCGGTGTCATCACAGACAGGGACAGGCTGCTCCGAGACCTGACGTATTATGAAAGCCGGATTGACCCCGTCAACGGCCCGGCCATGTCATTCAGCATATTCTGTGTCCAGTATGCCAGACTCGGCTATGCAGAAAAGGCCATGGAGATGTTCCGCAAGGCATACAGGCCGTTCCAGAGACCGCCATTCGGTGCCATATCGGAAACGGCATCTTCTGCCAACCCTTATTTTGCAACCGGAGCCGGAGGTTTGCTGCAGGCCGTCCTCAACGGATTCGGCGGACTGAGAATCACAGACAGGGGTATTATACAGAAGAAGCCTGTTCTACCTCCGTCATGGACACGCCTCACCATCAAAGGCGTCGGCCCTGACCGGAAGACATTCACCGTCACCTCCGGCAAAATCCAATAGCGTCCGTCTCCCCTGCCCAACCAATACAAAATCATCGGCCGCCCCAGTTGCCATCCCGAGCGCAGCTGAGGCCCCTGCTCCGACTGTCATTCTGATCGGAGCCGCAGGCGCAGCCGAGGAATCTGTTGTATTTACCCCGCAGAATCTTCGACTCCGGGCCATGACCTTCACTCAGGATGACAAGAAAGGACGTTCGGGATGACAAGCAGATCTCCCCACTGCGGCCCTACGGACCTCCGGTCGAGATGACAGGGGGGACGCTAGGAATGACAAGCAGATGTCTCGACAAGCTCGACATGACAGGGGGCAGGATAAAAAAAAGAAGTACGTGGACATTTTGACGGAGGCGGGATTCAAGGCCGTGTTCGGGGTGGAGAAGAACAAGGATGTTCTCATCGATTTATTGAATGTGCTGCTCCCGGAGCACCGCCGCGTGCACGACCTCTCTTATGCAA